>JAEMPK010000013.1 GCA_022759345.1 Pyrobaculum sp.
AGCCTAGGGGAGGTCTCTCTGACGAACTCCACGAGGCTTGGGAAGTCGCTGTGGTCGCTGAGCGGGATGCCGTAGACGCCCTCCTCGGCCGCCCTCCTCCTGAGCCCCTCCTCTGCATACCACCCGCTCACCTCTATCTTGAAGCGGCGGGGCGGCGCCGATCGGAGGCTTGGGACTATGATTACGTCGCCGCCTCCGCCGGTGGAGATGCCGAACGCTCTGTTGTACCTAGCCACTGAGGCGTGCGCGCCCGCCCTGGCGCCGAGGAGTTTCGCTACCTCCTGCGCCTTGCCCAACGGATACGCCGCGATGGCGACGCCTCCGTCTCCCGCGTACTTTTCCACGACGTCGAGGAGCTCGTTGTAGAGCTCGGCGCGGTTGGGGAAGACATATGTCGGGTCGCCGTAGGTGGCCTCCATAACCAATACGTCGGGCCTCTCCACAGGCTCTGCGGCGTCGGTCAGGATGGTTCCCGTCGTGTTGAAGTCTCCGGTGAACAAAATCTGCAAGCCGTCGACCTCCACCAAGTACATCACGCTGCCCAGTATATGCCCCGCATCAAACACGGCGATTTGCGCCCCGTCAACTTCCACAACGTCGCCGGGGGCCACCGTCATACGTCTCGTCGGCACGCCGCCCAGCCGTATCGACATGGCGGTAAACGTCTCCCGAGTCGCCACTACCCTATGCCGCAGTACATAACGCGACATGTGGTCGCTGTGTCCGTGAGTCACAAGCACAAAGTCCACAGACCCCCTGATGGGGCCCGTGGGGTCTACGACAAACCTAACCCTAGAACCCTCCACGTATATGCCTCTGTCGTAAAAAATATTCATCGCAACCCGTCAACACACAATTTTTATACATCGCCACCAATCTCCTCTCATGATGTGGTGTCCCTTTGCTGAGCTTGTGAGGAGGTACGCCACAGCCTGATTGAATACGCCTTTATGCCAAGTTTGCGGAGGCTCTCCGCCACGTCGAGGCTGAGCCCCCCGCCGTAGCAGTAGAAGACGTAGGTCTTGTCGCGGCCCATTCTGTCGACGAGCGAAAGGACATCCTCCGGATCGGCCCTTACTGCGCCGGGAAGATGCCACCGTCTGTAGGACTCCCCATCTCTTAAGTCCACCACCACCGCGTCTGGGGGCAACTCCCCGATTTCTATGTCCTGCGGCGGCGTCAAAGACTTTATGTATTCGTCGAGCTCTCTCTTGCGCAGTATCTTCACGTTCTTCACAACCTCCTCAACTGCGTCGCGTATGGCCAAGTCTATCTCCTCCACCTCCTCTCTCGTCGCCCACTTCCTAGGCCTCCGGCTGAACACCGCGCAGTACTCGGGCAACCTCGTCGAAAGTTCGTACGTCCCTATCCTCTGCGCCAGCTTCACAATTTCGTCTTTGTCCATGCCTATCAGCGGCCTCAGCAGGGGCATTTCAAGCCCCCTCTCGATGGCGGCTAATGCCTGTAGCGTCTGTGAGGAGACTTGTCCCAGCGACTCGCCCGTGACGAGGGCGGCCGCCTTCACCACACGCGCCGCCTCGGCGGCGGCGAGGTAGAGCCCCCTCTTAAACGCTATGTTCCACAAC
Source organism: Pyrobaculum sp. (assembly GCA_022759345.1). Taxonomy (GTDB): domain Archaea; phylum Thermoproteota; class Thermoprotei; order Thermoproteales; family Thermoproteaceae; genus Pyrobaculum. Next base: position 1,587 of record JAEMPK010000013.1, read on the forward strand.
TCCTCTCTGACGCCTCTCCTAATGGCCTTGGCGAGGGGGCCGCAGTCGGCCACGGCGACGCGGGCGTTGTAGCCGTAGGACCAAGACAGAAGCGTCTTTACCACCTCCAACACGCGCCTCAAGGCGAGGGTCCCGCCGAGGTTGCAGTAAAAGACGTCGACATGGGCGCCGCGGCGCATCATCATCCACGCCGCCACGGGCGAGTCGATGCCGCCCGACACCAAGGCGAGGACCTTCCCCTCGGAGCCGAGCGGAAGGCCCCCAGGGCCCTCCAACACCTCCGTGTAGAGGTAGGCCCTCTTCCCCCTTATCTCGACATAAAGCTCCACCTCAGGCCGCTCCAGATCTACCTTCCCGCCTGCGGAGACGAGCGCCGCCCCTATCTTGGCGGCGGCGTCAAGAGACGTGAAGTTGTGGGCGCCCCATCTATGGACCCTTACTGCGAACCTTCGGCCCCGCACATCGTCGCCCCACAGCCTCGCCGCGGCCTCGGCCACCTCATCTAAATTACTAAATCTAATTAGATAGGTGGGGCTCACAGACTTGACGCCGAAAACTCTCGACAAGACTTTCTTTAGACAATCCACGTCGCCCCACGCATAAAACCTGCCGGGCTCCCAAGTGAATTTAGCGCCGCCGCACTCCTCAGCCGCCTCCTTCATGGCGTTTAGCAGTAGCCGTTCCATCTCTTTCCTAGTCCAGCCCCTCTTCACGCTGAGCTCACCGACTCGTACCAAGACGACTCTATCCACAATAAGCCCCATACTGGCTTTTAAAAAACTACAAGGCCAAGTTGTTGTCGATTATGCCGACACCTCCTCCATAAAAACGGCGGCGGTCGGTAGACACGACGAGCTAAAGGTAACGGAAGCTCTATTTGACGGAGTGGACAAGCGGGGATTGTTCGGCGATGGGAGTAAGTTGTCTATTTAAACGGCGAGAAGCTGTGGCCTAGAGGTAGCCGTACTCCCTGAACAGACGGTCCATGGCGAAGTACTCTCTAAAAGTGCGGTACGCGTTGTATGCCACCTCCCAATAACGGCCGCTGTGGTAGGCGTCTAGCGCCTCTTCGACCTTCCTCCTAAACTCGTCGTATTCCCGCCGGTCTATGTCGGGCGAGTCGAGGGGGAGGAGTCTATCTCTGTCCTCGCCGAAGAGCCAGCCATTATAGCCGTCTGCCACCACCTCGACTACGGCGCCGTCTCGCGACGCGACGGAGGGCACGCCGTTTACGCCGGCCTTCATAAACGACGTGCCTGACGCCTCCCAGCCGCTGAACGGCGTGAAAAGCCAGATGTCGGAAGCCCAGACGATCCTCCGCGCAGTCTCCACGTCTAGGTCTGGGAAGTAGTACACATTGCCCATACGCGCGGCTTCCTTGAACTTCTTCATCATCTCGACGCCGTAGCGGTCGTCGGGATGGGCGCGGCCGCCGAGCAGAAAGACGACGTCTCTATTGACGTCCTCTATGAGCTGAAGCACGAAATGCGGACGTTTGTAGTGGGTCATACGCCTAGCCCACGACAAGACCACCTTTCCCCTAGCCTCCACGCCCAGGGCCCTAAGCGCCTCCTCCTTCACAGCCTCCCTCGCCCTCTTCAGCTCCTCTGGGCTTTTTACGTCTGCGACTTTGGGATGCTCCCACCGCGGAATCTCAACGGCGTTTGTCACCGGCCTTATCTTGTGGCAGTGGTGCGGGAAGGTGTTGCAGGTCAACTTCACCATTTTCTTTGACACCACCACGCCCTCGGCCGCCATGGCGAGCCCGAGCTCCGTCAACACAACCGGCTCCATCGCCATCTCGAAGCCGAACTCGTCTCTGAAAAACCTCCGGTGGAAGGTGGGGTGGCCCCACGGGGCAGGCGTATGGATGACGAGCCTAGCCCTTGGATGCCTCTTGAAAAACAGCGCCAAGACAGTGTAGGCCTCTTGCAGGTCTAGGTACTTTACCCTGTCCCACCCCACGAACCGCTCTACGTACTCCACGGCCGCCTTCGCCAAGATCACGTATTTGTAGAATCTGTCGGCTTCTGTGTCCTCTTGGTAAAGTTTCCTCGTCGCCTTGACGGCCCACTCCGGTTTCTCCACCTTTACAAACACCGCAGTTGCCGTGTTGAGCTTGTATGCGTAATAGGAGACGGAGACGGTGTCCCCCCTCACCGCAAACTCGGCGCCGCCGACCTTCGCGAGTTTCTCAAGTGGGTTGGGCTCAGCTGCCGGGATGAGATCTCCGTTTTCCTCTCTATACTTCACATAGCCCTCGGGGTAAAACAACGTGATGACGGTGTAAGGCACGCCTAGTCTCGCCGCGGCGTAGAACTTGTCGGCCTCCAACACGCCGAGACCCCCGGCGAAGTTCTTCAGAAAGTCGACGCCGAGTTCAGGCGTTATCGAGATAATCATGTAGGCCGAGAGGAGGCCTCTATTAAAAAGTTAGTGAACCTCCACCACTCTCTCCAGCTGGGGCACTACGTAGTCGAGACCCAGCTTCCTCAAGGCCTCCCTCGTCGGCACGCCGTTTCTGTCCCAGCCCCTAATCTCGTAGTAGTAGTCGAGTAGCTTGTTGTAGCCGTCGTAGTCCAGGTGGGCCCCCTTCAACGGGCCTTTAGTCAATGGTTGCTTAAACCATTTGGCAGGCGGCATGTCGAGCTCTCTGCTCCACCAGCCGTATTCTCTAATCCAAAAAGCCCTAATCAAGGCGTATATGCGGTCGCCCACTTCGTTGAAGTAATCCGGCGTGGCGTCTACGCCCGTGGCCGCCTTAAACAGCCTTGGGTACCAATCCAGCGAAAGTCCTACCTCAACCCAGGGGAAGCGGCAACCCACGAAGGCCTCAAACCAGCCTCCCCTTATACGCTGTAGCTCAACAACCTTAGCCGCCTTCTCCCTCGTGTAGCCGAAGCGGTCTGTGCGGACCTCCCAGGAGATGACCCACGCATCTTTGTGATGCGCGCCTATTGGCGACGTGGCGTATGCCAGCGCCATGGCGGGCGCCGCGTGGCAGTCATATGCGCTTACTTCAAGCCCCTTAGTGTGGATCGCGAACTCCTCCCCGCCGATCCTCTCCGCTATGCGCCTAACGCCCTCCGCCAGAAGATCGCCAACCCCCCTTCTGTATGCTATGTCGTATGCCAGTTGCTTAGCCGCCTCGTAGTCGCCCCACTCAACCACAAAACCCAGCTTTTCGCCGTAGCCCCTCTCGGAGGCCTCCATGACGTAGCCAAGCACGTTCCCCAGCGAGATGGTGTCCATGCCCATGGTGTCTGCTATGCGGTTCAGCTCCGCGGCCTTGTGGAGCTCGCCGATACCTAGATTCGAGCCCAGCATCGCTATGTTCTCGTAGTCGACCTCCACAGAGCCGGACTCGGCAGGGACCCAGTGGCCGCAAGCCATGAAACAGAGGGGACAAGACTTGAGATCCGTCTCGAACTTCTCCACCATGTTGCCGCCTATCTTAGCGAATTCGTCGAATTGACCCTCGGAGAAGTTGTAGGTGGGCAAGACGCTGGCCTCCTGGGCCCATTCGACAGTAGACGTTGTGCCCTGTCTCATCCAGAAGCTGTAGCTGGGGCTGGAGCTCCCCTCCTTAACCGCCTCAACGGCCAGCTTCTGATACGCGGCCTTGTCAGCCATCGGGATCTCGCCCCTGCCCTTCACAACAACCGCCTTGAGGTTCTTCGAGCCCATGACGGCGCCCATGCCCGGCCTCCCGCCGGACCGGCCCTTGTGGGAGATAACCGTGGCGTACCGCACGAGGTTCTCCCCGGCGGGCCCGATGGTGATGACCGCGGCGTCTCGGCCGTGGACCTTCTGCAACTTCTCCTCCACCGCCCACGCGTTGAGGCCCCAGTAGTCCCCGGCGTCTAGGATCTCCACCTTTCCGTCTTCTATGTAGATGTAAGACGGCTTCTCGGCTCTCCCCTCGACCACCAAGGCGTCGTAACCCGCCTTCCGGAGGTTCACGGCAGCCCAGCTACCTATGTTCCCGTCGCCGTAGCCTCCCGTCAACGGGCTCTTGGCCGCCACTACCAATTTGCCGAAGTTAGGACCTGGCAACCCCGTGAGAGGACCGGCGGCGAATATGAGTTTGTTATGTGGCGAGAGGGGGTCGACACCTGGCGGTAATTCATCCCAAAGGATCTTGGCGGCGAGTCCGCGCCCGCCGATAAAGGCCTTGGCGACGGCGGCGTCGAGCTCTTGCACAACTACTTTCTTCCTGGTGAGATTCACCCTAAGTATCCTGCCTTGCCAACCAGGCATATATTTAGCAATAATGATATATTTAAGTCTCTTCGTTTGGATGTGGAGGTAGTGTTGTTTTTTGAGGTGCATCAGCCGCGCCGCATCAGGCCGGACCTCTACCGCGTATATCCGAGGAAGCCCGTCGACTTTGAGATCTTCTACGAGGAGCTCAACAAGGCGGTTTTTGAAAGAGTCGTGGAGAGGGTGTACCGTGGGGCCACCAAGATAATCCTAGAGGCGGCTCGGGAGACGCCTGGGTTTAAAGTCACCTTCAGCGTAAGTGGGCTGGCGCTGGAGCAACTCAGAAGGTGGGCCCCCGACGTGTTGGAGATGTTCCGGGAGCTGGCGTCTAGAGAAGCGGCGGAGTTCACAGCGCAGACCTACTTCCACAGCTTGGCCTGGTTCGTGGACCGGGGCGAGTTTAGAGAGCAGGTGGAGATGCAGGTGGAGGCCGTGGAGGAGCTCATAGGCTACAAGCCGCGCGCCGCGGAGAACACAGAGTTCATCTTCAACAACGACGTGGCCTGCTTCCTGTACTCCATGGGCTTCTCCACCGTCTTGACAGAGGGCGTGGACTGGGTGCTGGGGTGGAGGTCGCCTAACTACGTGTACCGGGCGTGGGGGTGCGACGCCAGGGTGTTGGTGAGGAACTACCGCCTAAGCGACGACATCGGTTTTAGATTCGGCGCCAGGTGGTGGGACCAGTGGCCTCTCACCGCCGACAAATACGCCGCGTGGCTGGAGGCGACGCCGGGAGACCTCGTCTTTATAGCGGTCGACTACGAAACCTTTGGAGAACACCACTGGCCCGAGTCGGGCATCCACGAGTTTCTGCGCTGGTTGCCTAGGGAGGTGGCGAAGAGGCCTAGGCTGAGGTTCGCCACGGTGTCTGAGGCCGCCTCTAGACACCCCCCGAGGGACGTGTACGACGTGCCTCCCTGGGCCACCATAAGCTGGGCCGACGAACGCGACCTCTCTGCTTGGCTCGGCAACGAGCTCCAGAGAAACGCCTTTGCCCTTCTGTCTTGGCTCTACCCATACGCCAAGGCGATAGGCGGCGAAGTTCTGCGGCTTTGGCGCGACTTATCCACAAGCGATCACCTCTACTACCAAGCCACTAAGACGGGGCCGGCAGGGGAGGTCCACTCATACTTCAGCCCCTACGGCTCTGCCCACAAGGCCCACGACGTATACATGGCGGCGCTCTCCGCCCTACTTCTGCACATCAGGGAGAGGTGGAGCCTAGAGGCCGCCGAGAGGCTCCGCCTCAACGACGAAAGGTGTTTCCACGGCGGAGGCGTCAAGTTGTGTTCGCTTTCGGATCTACGCGCAACAGACGCCGGGTTTAGACAACGCCACAGACGAGATCTGTTGAAGTGGTTGGTGGACGTCTTCCTTCTGACGCCTGAGGAGGCGGAGGAGGTTTTGACTCTACGATAGGCTTTTCTACACGTCTCCCTACGTCGTCAATGTATACTCCGGAGAGGATAAGACGCGTTTTCATAGTCTCCATGGAGATGGCGGGGTTGGTGAAGGTGGGCGGCCTCGGCGAGGCGGTGCGGCAGTACGCCGTGGGGCTCGCCAGGAGGGGATACGACGTGACCGTCTTGATGCCGAGCCACGGGCGGCATCTGGACCCCAGCCGCGGCTTTGATCTCTACCCACTCGACTTCAGGGCGTGTGGGGAGAGGAGGGGTCTCGACGGGAGGGCCTACCCATACTGCCTAGGCGCCGAGACGACCTTCGTGGAGGGGGTTAAGGTGGTGATGTTTAAGGGTCTCGACTACGCCACGGGCCATGTCTTCGACAGGTGGGGGGTTTATGAATACGCCGAGGAGAAGGCCTCGCTGTTGGCGAGGGCCGCGGTGGCGTTTGCCGAGCGGTTCGGACTGCCGGACCTCGTCCACGTAAACGACTGGCACACTGTGCTGGCCGGCGTGGCTTTGAAGGATCTGGCGGAGAGGAGAGGGGTGGCGCTTCCGCTACTCTTCACCATACACCTCTCTTGGGACTACCGCTTTCCTTGGCACTACGCCGAGTGGGCCGGGCTTTCCAACAGAGAGCATTTGGTGTGGAGGGTGTGTTGTCACCGCCGTGAGCGTTACGACGCCGTGTGGGACGAGGGATGGGGAAGCGTGGAGCGGTTCGGCGTCGTGGAGGCCGACGCCGTCTCGACGGTGAGCTACGGCTACCTCGAAGAGCTTGTGCAGAAGTACGGCGGGTGGATAAGGGAGAAGAGCTGTGTGGTTTACAACTCCACCGACTGGTCGCTTGAGGACGTTAAAGGCGTGTCTGAGGGCGACGTCTGGCGGCTTGTGGAGGAAGTGGAGCGGATGGGCGTGGTGGGGGGACTTGACAGACGCGGCGTCCTCTTCCTGGCGGTGGGCCGCCTCACGTCGCAGAAGGGGCTTGACCTGGCTGTGAGGGCTCTGGACTACGCGCCGGACGCCCGGCTGTTGATATTGGGCATACCGGCAGGAGACTGGGGCTACGAGGAGTATTTAAAGAAGCTCGTCTGGGAGAGGAGAGGCAGGTCTGCTCTCTCCACAGCCAGACTGCCGCAGCGGCTCTACAAAGCTCTACACTACGTCGCCAAGGCCCTCGTCATGCCCTCTAGATGGGAGCCGTTCGGAATCTCAGCCATAGAGGCCATGGCCCTCGGCACGCCTGTCATCGCGACTAAAGTCGGCGGCCTGCCCGAAATCGTCGGGAGGTACGGCATCTTGGTAGAGCCGGAGGACGTGGAAGGGCTGGGCAAGGCGATGGAGGCTGTGGCGTCTGGGCGCTACAAACCGCCGCCGCGGGAATACATAGTCAAGTACGTCGACAGCAAATTTAGACTTACTCACACAGTAGAGATGCTTGAAAAATGCTATGAAAAAGCTAGACAATTTGCCTACTTCAGAGGTTTAAGCGGCTAGTTCGTAAATTTTTAATATAGGAGCCATAATTATTCATGGTTAGGACTGCTGTTATTCCAGTCGGCGGCGAGGCGGTGCGGCTACGCCCCCTCACTGTCGAGACCTCCAAGGCCATGGTCCGCTTCCTCAACAGGCCACTTGTCGAGCTTTCAATCTTTCACCTAGCTCAGCAGGGAATTGAGGAGTTTTACTTCGGAGTAAGGGGGTACTATAACTATCGCGATATATACGACTACTTCCGTGAGGGGAACTGGTTTTCTGCGAAATACGGAAGAAAAGTACGCATTAGGTACATCCCCAGAGTTGAGACACGCGGCAACGCCGAGGCCGTCCTCGTCGCTCTCGAGTACTACGACATAAAAGAGCCTGTGTTAGTCATACAAGGAGATAATGTGTTTAAACTTGACGTCCAGGATATGTACAACTTTCACCGTTCTAAAAAAGCCTTTATTACAATAGCATTAAAGGAGGAGGCTGGGGACTTAAGCGAATTCGGCGTAGCCGCCGTCGATGAGAATATGCGGATTTTAAAATTTGTGGAAAAGCCTAAAAGAAGAGAAGAGGCCCCCAGTAACTTGGTCAACACCGGGCTTTATTTATTGTCTGAAGACTTCCGCGGCTTCTTCAAAGGCGAGATAGGTCAAAAACTATATTCAGAGGGTCGGCTTGACTTTGGAGGAGACGTTATACCAGCCTCGATCGAGAGCGGGCTCCCAGTGTATGGATACCTGGCGAAGGGCTACTGGTTCGACGTAGGATCTCCTCAGCGTTACTTAAAAGCTGTCTACTACCTCTTGAGGCATTTAACGCCCTATGAGCTGGAGGCGGAGGAGATAGCGCCGGCGGTTTACGCACAAGGCACAAGCGAACAGTCTAGGGCACTTAAGGCGAAGATTAGCGACGACATAAAAACTGGGGCGATAAAAGCCGAGGGTCCTGTGCTGATAGGCAGACATGTTCAGATAGGCGCGGCGACCTATATAAGAAACTCTGTCATTGACAACTACGTGGTGGTGGGGGAGTCATGCGTTGTGGAGGACTCCGTGATTATGGACCGCTCATATATTGGCAAAGGCGCCGTGGTGAGGCGCTCCATCGTAGGCCGCCACGCGTACATCGGCGAGGGCGCCGTGGTGGAGGACTCCGTAATCGCAGACAACGTCACAATCGGCGAAGGAGCCGTCCTCAGGGGAGTTCGGGTGTGGCCGCACAAAACCGTGGAAAGAGGCGTGAAATTAGAGGGCTTCTCAGTTGTTTAACACCGTAGATACCGCAAAACCGAAAGCACGATGAAGACCGCCTCCTCCGTCCGGATGCTCTCCACTCCCTGATTAGGCACAAAGTTTATCAACTCGCCAGGCGGCTCGAGCCCCGCCTCTCTATATATCTCGTACAAGCCTTTCCGCGGTCCACCGAACACCACCAGGGTTCTTTTTCCAACCTTGGGCTTGACCTCGCATATGGACCTCCCCTCCTTTCCAGTCAAGATAACAGAGTCGAAACCTTTAGTCAGCTCCTCGAGAGGTCTCACCTCTACTCTGAAGCCCCAGTAGTTAGGCGGCGGGCCCCTATACACAGACGCCCTGTAGGTGTCGGGTCTGCCCGCCGGCGCCTCTATCTTGACCATGAGACGCGTGCCTACGGGATACGGCTTAGGCACCTTTGCATATTTCCCCGCCCCTATGTACACCAACGAGTAATACCCATCCCATCGCTCTACCACCCCCTCGCGCACTTCGCCGATGGCAGGCTCCGGCGGCACTATGTGACTTGGAATCTTAAGCGGTGGAAGAAGGCCGGCTAGTCTAAGCCGCCTGTCCAGCTTAAACACCTTTTTCCTGAGGTAGGGAGGCGTGACGAGGTACTCCAACACAGTCTTGGTGAGGTCTATCTCCTCTCTGAGGGGGGTGCCGTAGTGGTATATCACCACGGTTTCGGTCAAAAAGATCGCCGCGGCCCGTGCTAAGTAGCCGAGTTTTCGTATCTTACTAGCTTCGTCAGGCGCCTCTGAAAGAAAATCGTGGGGTATTGCTATCGAAAACACTTATTTCTTCTTTTTCTGCTTCTCAGTCTCTTTCTTCTCCTCTTTTCCCTTTTCCTCCTCAGCCTCCAGACCGAGCTTCTTAGCCTCTTCCTCAGTGGTCATGAACAGAGACGTCCTCTGCCGGCCGCCCATGGCTCAACGAATTCTTCTGTATAAAAAGATAACTAGGCTTTTCACTCTCTCCCACAACTTCATACACATCGGCGTATTTCATGAACCTACTTAGATGCCTCCTGGTGCAGTTAATCCTTCCCTCCCTGAGATCAATTATCGGTTTTTCGCCCGTCAACACCTAAACGTTGCAAGTCTCTTTAAGTACTCCTATCTGCCGCCGGCGCCTTTACGCCTGCAGGCGCGTAGCCCTCCATGAACGTCTGGGTTGGGGCGTTTTCCGCGACGCGTCTCAGAAGGTCTCTGAACGTCTGCGCGTGTCACACGTAGCCGCTACTGTAGAAAAGCCTATCGCATAGACGGATAACCACGTAAAGGACGGCGAAACAAGAACCCCCACGCCAAGCGGGTCCTCCGCGTTACTGGCCGAGCAACTGCTTCAAGCCTGGGTACATCTCCATCATCTGTTCACGCATGACCAAGGCGTAGTACTGCAACGCGATTTCTATCAACAGTATAAGGCCTGCTCCGCCGCCCCATACGCCGAGTATATTGCCCAGCGCGGCGAAGGAGCCGGCTAAGAACCCGCTTATTATCGTCAAGGCGTTGATAGGCCTTTCAAGAATCTTGGCAAGTATCTTCTCGCTTTGTCTAAAGCCCGGGACGTGGAGTTGTGATTGCGTAAATTGCCTCGCTTGGTCCTCGGCGCTTAAGCCAGCCAACTGGACCCAGACCCACGCAAAAGCTATGGCCAAAGCTACGTACACTAGGTAGTGCAGAATCAACGCCGGCACGTTGAAGAAAAATCTATGCGGTAGGAAGATCACCTGAACGACTTCTCTGACGACGGGGTTCCCTGCGAAGGGCAGGAGTAGCTGGCCGACAAGCAAAAGGGAGTAGGTGGTGAATATAATCGGTAGCACTGAGACGTAGACGAATCTAAGCGGAATAGTGAACTTTATCCCTCTGTATTGACCAGCCGTAACCGGTATGTTCACTTTCATCATCTCCAGGTAAAGTATAATAAAGGCTAATACCAAAGTAGATAAGAGTCCAACGAAATCTGGGAGATATGTGACAGTTGTCTGGCCTTTAGGTACTATGGGCCGATTCACCAGATCCACAAGCGCCGTGGCGTCTCCCCTTGTGAAAAGATCGTACAAAGCCGCTCCAAGAGCCGGCAAGAGCCCGACGACATGCGGCGAGTCGTTGTTATCTATGACGATGTCCCAAGAGAACAGGCTGAGAAATATCTGGCGCGAGATGCCTAGGAAGATTATTAGACTTATGGCACTGCCGATGCCCCAGCCCTTAGACATCAAGTCGTCTAGTAGCATTATGATCACTGTAGCTATCAACAACTGAACAACTATCAAAACTCCGCCGAGCGGCGTAACTTGACCGAACTGACCCCCCAGCACATAGGCCACGGCCTCCAGTGCGGCAATTCCCAAGGCCGTCCACTTTAGCAACAGGGTAAACTTAAGACGGTCTTCTCGCTTGTTGAGATCTAGGTTCATTAGGCCAGAGAAGGCGAAGACCTCTAGGAGTATGCCCGCGATGACGATGGGGCCGATGCCGAGGTGCGCCAAAGTGCCGTAGGCGGTGCCGAAGATTATTGACAAGAGTTGCTGAGCTTGTTGAGCGCCTTGCTGTTGTGTATGTGCCGCGCCGTAGAGCGGCGTAATCGTCATTAATATATAGACGGCAGCCACAACGGCAGTCCAGAAAAGTCTCCTGGAGAGAGGTATTTTACGTGGAGGTCTCGATACGGTGGGTATGAAGGTTAAGAAATCCATTACCTATGAACTGTAGACACAATTCTCACCTCGCCGCCTGCCTTTTCAATCTTCTCTACGGCAAGTCGGCTGGCAACTGGGGTGTAGACCACCATGGGTAGATCCACCTTGCCTCCTCCCAGTAGCTTGTTGTAACCCAGCTCTAGTAGGTTAATCACATATTTGCCTCCCTCCTCCTTAACTTTGCCTTCTCTCTTTAGCTCTTTGATTATTTCACTAAGTCTACCCACGTTGATAGGTCTCCACTCGATGGAGATGGTCTCGGGCTGTTTAAAGCCGTGTTTGCCGTAGAAGGGCCAGCCCGTGCCGCTTTCGCCGTACTTCATGACAAGAGACCACTTATGTTTATGGAAACCCACCATACCCATGCCGCCGGAGCCTCCGCTTTTTCTGTGTTGCCCTACTCTACCCCATCCGTGTGTTCTGCTTCCGCGTCTATACTTTACATACGGTTTAAAACGACGAACCATACTAAGCCCCCCGCTTTAGGCCTAATTTAAATTTTTCTATCTAGGGTAGCCGAACTTCCGAAGACTCTCCGGCGTCCGGTAGGCCAATGCGGCGGCGCCTATGGCCACTTCGTCGTCGCCGAACGACGCCTGCGCAATCGTAGGCTCCCTTACGCCGAGGTACTCTCTTAGCCTTCTGGGGAGCTCCTCGGCGATTATGTCCCAGTTGTTAAGCGCTATAGAGCCTCCGAACAGGAGAAGCTCCGGGTCGTAGGCGGCGATCACTGTGGCGATGCCTGCGGCCAGGGCGTCGAGCCAAAGCTCCATGAACTCCCGAGTCTTCTCGTGGCCTTGGCGATACCTCTTGAAGATCTCGGCAGGTTCAAGGGGGGGCTCGCCTGTGACCTCTTGATAAAAACTTGGCATGTTGGCGCCGCCTACGAAAGCTTCAAAGTGGCCGCGGCCTCCGCATCCACATCTTCTCTTTGATCGAAAATCTATGACGGCGTGGCCGAGCTCGTGGGCGTTTCCGTCTTTGCCAAGCAGAAGAACGCCGTTGACGATGGCCCCCACCCCCACGCCGGTGGAGAGCGTGACGTACACCAAATTGTCCACAGAACGTCTAAACACATACTCGCCCCAGACAGCCGCGACGCAGTCGTTAGCGGCCACGACAGGTCTTCCAAGTTTCTTGAGAGGCTCAACAAGTGGAAATCGTCGTGAAGGCGAATTCGGCGAATTGACAACCCACCCGCTTCTCAGATCAAGAGGACCTATAGAGCCCACCCCCACGGCGTCGAAATGCCAATCTGCCACGGCCTGCGCCACATCTTCTAAGGGGTTCACGCTAGTTCTAATCTTAACTCTGTTCAACACACGCCCAGTTTCGTCTATTAATAACGCCCGGGTCCACGTGGCTCCAATATCCACGCCTAAAAAGAACGGCATAGAAGAGATCCCTTACAAATTAAAAACTCTACTTGCGCCGACCTATAGAGACCTACATTCGGATTATGTAAATAAATATTTTTAAATAAATAAAAAGACCTTCCTATGGCTCACATAAGCGGAGCCTACATAACGAGTGCGTTTCTTGAAAACACCCTGGTGACTATAAAGCGGGGTGTTGAGCTGGCAAATCTTCCGCCGGAGTTCTTTGAGGCATTGACTAGACCACAACGTATACTAGTGGTCAACATACCCGTGAGGATGGACAACGGGAGTCTTGAGGTTTTTGAGGGTTATCGTGTTCAGCATT
>JAEMPK010000065.1 GCA_022759345.1 Pyrobaculum sp.
ACCACCCACTCCAACATAAATCCTCCATAGAGCGTGCCAAGCGGATTCACATGTCCCTGAGACACCAGACGCCTAGACTCCACCAAAGTCCTAGAAACAGGCACCTCCACAGAACACAACACCCACCAAGCTATAAGTATAAGCCCCGGCCGGGATTCGAACCCGGGACCTCCCGCTCTCTTGCGGGATCGCTACAAGGCATACGCGGGGCTTCGCCCCTGGGCGCTCCGACCGGGCTGAGCTACCGGGGCCTGTCTTCCTATTACGGCTGGTATTTAAAAATTAAAGCCGGGGAACCGCCTATCACGGGGCCGCCGACAGGCGGCACTCCGACGGCACTCAAGTAATAAGGCAAGTTACTTAATAAAGTTACTGCGCCGTTGCTTTTGCCAATTTCTTTTCGTAGTACTCAACGATCTTCTTCTTCACCTCCTCAAAATGCTTCGGCAACTCCTCAGGCGCCAAGCCACGTTGTAAATAACGAGAAAACCTCGTCTTGTAAAGCTCGGGATTCTCCTCCTTTAATTTCTTCGCATACTCAGCCACGTGCATTCCTTTGATTCTGTCTTCATCTGGCAGAATCTCTTCGCCGTGGGGAATCTCTAAACCGGCGTCCAGCGCGCCTTTAAGCACGGCGAACACCCTGGCGCCAGCCGTCGGTCTATGGAGTCCTATGTCTAGTATGGCCTCCTTCACGCCACGAGACCTGGCCTTATAGCCCACAACCAGCCCCAACAGATACGCCGCTGCTGTGTTGTTCTCATCGCCCTTCCACCCGAACTTAGCCAACACACGCGTGTCCGCCCCCGCCACTGTCACATCTCCCTGCGGTTTGGCCACCACGACTTGGGCAATGATGTGCTTGTTCGTCTTACGCACGACGAGCCTAGGCTTCCGGGATATGATCAGCTTACGTCTCTTCCGGTAGTTAGTAAGTCCCTCCCGCCTTCGCCTAAACGGAACCTTATACCTAGGTCCCCGTGCCATATCACCTCACGGGCTCTTTTGTTAATTTATGCTCATTTATGTAGGTCTTCAAGTGGCCAAGGTCGCGGAAGTAGTTGCCCTTCACCATTCTATAGAGCTGGCGCCACACGGCAGGCTCTAACTTGCCTTGCCGCTTCAACGTGTTGAGAAACCTCCGCATCGCCCTAACCTTGTTTTTCCACACCTCCTCCTCGTCCACTCTCTTACCTTCACGGCTACCAGGTCCCCTCCTCCGTCCCAGTTTCTTCTTTAGGTGTCTAACACGCCAACGCCCTCTAGAGACGCCCTTCTCCGGCTCAGCCCAGATGAGACCCTCCTCTATCAACGCCCTCACGTCGTCTTTCGTAACAACTTCCTCAAGCCTCTCAACGGCCTCTGGGGAGATCTTCACCCTGCTTACCCCAACGCCCAGGATGTCAGCCGCCAATCGCTTCACGTCGACCATACCTACTGCCCAGAGGAGGCTGTATTTAACTCTTTCTTCAACAACTCCTCAACCCTCTTCCCGGGGTTCAACACGTAGAAGCCCAGCTCCCTAGCCTTCTTGACTATCTCCAGCCTCTTCCTAACGCCGACTGTGCCCCCGATCCTAACCGCGTGGATCTTCGGATCCAGCCGGCCAAGCTCCTCGGGGTTATGCACAACAACCTCCACGAAGCCGCTGGGGTGCAGACCGCGGACAGCAACGGGCTTCCTGTAGCCTACCTCCACAGGCCTTGGATAGCCCTTCAGCTTCCTCCTGATCTTGTTGTCGAGAGTCCTCTGGTTCCTCCACCCGCTGTCTTCAATCCTCTTATACCGCCACTGGTCTATACGTACGAATTCCGGCTTTTTCCTCTTGAGCAGAAGCCTCAGCCTCAACAGCCTCCGCAGAGGCGGAGGAAGCTCTCTCCTTGGTCTAGAGGCTGTGGACACGAAAACCACAGGACAGCTGGACTATTTAAAATTTAGTAGACGTAGGCCAGGAGGACGCCGCCTATTTTCCGCTCTTTAGCCTCGATATGTGACATGACGCCTTGGCTTGTTGAGATGACCAAAATGCCTATCTGTCTAGCCGGTAAAAACTTCTGTTCCCACTGCACAATTTCGCGATACTTCACGGGGTACCTAGGCCTAATGGGGCCTATGTCATTTATCTTGCCCAACAGCTGGACTATGTACTTCCCGCCTCTGCCGTCGTCGACGTACTCCACCTCACCTACGTAGCCGTAGCGCTGAAGCGTCCTTAATGTGTAATATATCAACCGGTTTACAGGCCAGATAACCACTTGTCTCTTTCCCATCGCCTCCGCATTCTTGATCGCTATCAAGGCGTTGGAGAGTAGATCCAACATCACCATAGCCCCCTGCTAATCACACATCTTAAAAACATTTCTTCAATAGTACTTCTTAAACCCAAGTTGCGGCGCCACCTCTCTAAAACAACGGCGACAGAGATTAAGTCCATACTTCCTTATGACGGCCTCCCGCGTCCCGCAACGAATACACCGTATCTTGCTTTTCCCGTAGGGCCTCTCTTTTGGCGGCTTCGTAGAAGGCACGAAAAGGAAAAAGAAGGCTGTATTTAAAGTTTTAGGACTGTAGAAACTGCTCGAAGTTGCGTTGAAAGATCTCGTCCAGCTTCCCCGTCTGCGTCAAGTTCTCGATCACCTGGTCAACCACCAGCTTCAGATCCTGGGCGCATTTAGGCATAGCCACCGATATGTAGCCCGCGGAGCCCGGGAGCTCAAACGCTATTTTGAGGTCGGGGAACTTCCTGATCAACGCCGTGGCTATCGACCTGTCGAGAATTATGGCGTCGACGTCGCCTCTCCTCAAGACCTCAACCATGTAGGGATACACCTTGTCGTAACGTCTCACAGAGGCCTTGCCTGGCTTCTCCAAGTTCGCGGCAGCCCACTCCTCGTGGGTGGTGCCTATCTGGACGCCCACGGTCTTGCCGTAGAGGTCCTCCACCTTGTTTATGTCGGTGCGGGCGGCCTTAGTCACCACCACTATGGACTCGAGGTAGTAGGGCATAGAGAACTCCAGAACCTTCTCCCTCTCGCTTGTCCACGTAATGGCGCTTATGGCTAAGTCCACGTCGCCTTTTCTGACGGCCTCGAGGAGGCCGGCGAATCTCATGTCGCGTATCTCCAGCTGGACGCCGAGCGCGTTAGCTATCTCTCTGGCGATGTCTATGTCCCAGCCCACTATCTTGTCGCCCATCACCCACTCCCACGGCGGCCATGTGGCGTCTGTGCCTACGATGAGTTTGCCGCGTTTCTTAATCACGTCGACAGACACCGGACATTGGACAGAGGTTTGGGAAGTCTGTGTAGATGTTGTAGTTGTGGTTGTCGCCGGGGGCGCTTGTTGCGGCGTGGTGTACATACCCAATAGATAACCCACGGCGAGTCCTATAATCAACGCGACGACTGTTAGTATTGCCGATTTCATGTGGAACAGATATAAGGACCGTATAAATTTTACTCCATGAAAATAGTGGTTGTCGGCGGCGGCATCATAGGTCTCTTCACCGCTTTTTATCTAAAACGCGAAGGCGTTGACGTAGTCGTGGTGGAGCAAGGCGAAGTGGGCGGCTGGTCTCGCGCCGCGGCTGGGATATTGGAATTCACTCGTTTCGTCATTAACAGGATCAACGTGCGGTCCTACCCCAGGAAGTACCTATCTATGATGTTGCGGGGCGACGCGCGGATAAAGACGTGGGACTGGAGGTGGATCTCTACATATTTAAAGGTGTGGGGGAAGGAGCCGCCTCAGGAGATGTGGGAGGCTATAAAGGCCCTGGGCGACTTCTCTCAGCGTCAATACCGGGCCTTGGCAGAGGCGAAAAACGACTTTGACTACTCAGAGGAGCCTCTCTACGAGGTGGGCATAGACGTGGAGAAGGCTTTGGAGGAGGCGAGGAGAGATCCCTTGTCTCCAAGGGTTGAGTCCGCCACGTGTTGCGGCAGAGAGGCGTTGGCTTATCTAGACGCGGCTAAGTTGGCCACAGATATGTTTATAGAGAGAATGATGCGGGAGCTAGAGGGGGTGCAGTTCGTAAATAAAAAAGCACAAGAGGTCGCCGGAAGAGAGGTGTGGCTCGAGGGAGGCGACGTGATTCAGGGGGACGCTGTGGTGGTGGCTGCTGGGTACTGGGCTCGGAAGCTCGGCATACCAGTGGCGCCATTTAAAGGCTATGGCTTCCGAACCAAAGCCAAGGCGGAGAAGATGTTTATTGAGATGTCTAAAGGCGTTGCCGTAGTTCCTCTCTCCAGGTGGACAAAGGTCACAGGCAGATTCGACTTAGACGGCACAGAGGACCACGGCCCGGCGCAGAAAGTGCTGGAGAGAGCACGTCAGACGCTCGGCGACTTCGAGGTCGTCGACATGGTCGTGGGGTACAGGCCTTGTACGCCTGACGGCTTCCCTGTGGTGGACAGAATTGGGAACGTGACGGTGGTCACAGGCGCCTGCCGCCTTGGCTGGACCTACGGACCTGCCTTGGGCAAATTAGCCGCAGACCTGGCCCTGGGCAAGGGAGGACTGGAGGTCCTCTCCATGGCGCGGTTCCGTCGTTAGATACACACTCTGGCAGTGGGAAGCACAAACGGTCCAAACCTTTTGTATAGTCCCTCTACATATGCAACTGCCGTCAACGCCGCCGCGAATGCGTCTATTAAGTCCTTGTGCCCCACGCCGAGGCGCCGGCGAAGCTCCTCCCTAGTCAAGCCCATGGCCTTCATGCTTGTCAGCGGGTGAACCTCAATCACGTCGCACGACAACTTTTTACTCAGCGCGATGCCTCTCTCGGTCAACTTCTTCATGGGGCCCATGAGAGGCGGGAGGAGGCGAAAACCCAGCCGGCGGAGTTCCCGTTCCACATCTCGCAGACCTCTTCCTTCCGGCGGGTAAGAGAGCGGGGCGTCCACAGCCACGACGAGGGGCCTCATAAGCGACGCTACGGCTGTTATATCGTCGTCGCTTTCGGCCAGTGCAAGATAAAGAACTTTGCATTTATTCATCGCCACCACCGCCGAGGGTCTCTGTATAGATAGGTCAACACCTACGACAATCACATATATTTAGGATAGACATAAATACATGCCCACCGCAGTTGTGACGGGGGGCTCCACGGGGATCGGCGCCGCCGTAGTGAAGGCGTTGGCAAGGAGGGGATACGACGTGGCTTTTAACTACCTTAGCAGCGCAGAAGAGGCTGAGAAGGTGGCGCGCGAGGCAGCCTCATACGGCGTAAAGGTGGTAAGCCGCAAGGCCGACGCCGCCTCTTGGCAAGACATGGAGAAGTTCGCAGAGGAGGTGAAGAGAACCTTCAGTAAGGTAGACGCCTTGGTGGTCAACGCCGGTGGACTCCCCGAGAGACGCAGTCTCGGAGAGTCCGATCTCGACTACTGGAGACGTATAATCGACTTGAACCTCACCAGCGCCTACATAGCCACGAGGCTTTTCGTCCCCCTCATGGAGAGAGGCGCCATTGTGTACATAAGCTCGGTGGCCGCCTACACGGGAGGCGGCCGGGGGGCTTTTGCATACGCCGCAGCCAAGGCCGGCCTTTTGGGTTTAACGAGGGCGCTCGCCAAGGAGTTGGGGCCGAGGGGGATAAGAGTAAACGCCGTGCTCCCTGGACTTATCGACACGCCTTTTCACCAGAAGGCGCAGACCGGCGACATAGAGGCTTGGGCCAAGAACGTGGTGTATCTGAGGCGGGTGGGGAGACCGGAGGAGGTGGCCGAGGTAGTCGCCTTCCTCGTCGGCGAAGGCGCATCGTACATAAACGGCGCGTTTATAGACGTAAACGGGGGGTGGTACGGCTAAAATAGTACTAACGGGAAAAGACGTGGAGACGCGTTCATATGTAGACGTGGTAGGCACCGCAAAGATCAAGATCGGAGACCACGTAGTCTCCAAGGTCTTCAACAGGGTCTACTACGGCGGCATGTGGAGAGGTCGTCCTTCTCTCGTCGTCTCCATAGGGGCCAGGGAGCTTGGCGAGGTTTTGCGGAGCTCCACGCTCTGGCAGAACCAGTGGTTTAACGACGTGGTGAAGCTCTCGCTTGAGGAACGCGCCGCCAGGTTCCTCGCGGCCTTCGCCCTCTTCGACCGCTTCGTCTACCGCTTCAACATAGATGTGGGGATGGCGGTGGAAAAGCTCTACGTCCCCAAGATCCCAGGCGGCTGCATCTACGCAGACGCGGGTTTGCCCATGAAGATGTGGAGAGCCGCATACGCCGCCTACAAAGACTTTCAAGAACTTGAAAAGTGGACGCCAAAGAGGTTTAGGAAGAGGATTAAATACGTCGAGACCGTCTGGAAAGAACTGACAAATTGGTTTTAACTACGCTTTAGAGCTTGTACGTCTCTCCTCTAAACTTCGGCACGGATCTTCTCAGATCTTCGGGCTGTCTTATCGGCATCGAGCAAGCCATACCTGCGCATACGTAAGCCGCCGGCTTGGGGCCTTGGAGCATGGCCTTTATAGTCTGGGTAGGGCCACTCCTCGGTGGCGATCGGCACGGGCAGATGCCAGGGTCTGTAGGTGGAGAGAGACGCCTCGAGGAGGACTGCGAAACGCCCACCACTTCACGGGACTCTTCAACCCCCAAACACAAAAGGCGACTTCGTCGCAGTTATACAAGCGATCCTCACCTCATCCACATAACTTACTGAATACACCAAAACTAGACTTAAGGCACAAGCCCCCCTTCAAACCACCGACAAAGGAAGATGCATCCAGACAGAAATTACGTGGCAGAATTGGACGCATACAACCGAAAAGCCCTTGTCCCAGACGTCGCTGGGCCCAAAGCCGTCGTAACCGCTTGCATCCCTAGACATCTTCTAACAGCGACACCTATAGAGATTACCAGCCAGATGTGGAGTTGTGCTCTAGACTTGGTAGGGTCATCAGATGTGGAACACTGCAAGCCCATCAACAAGACCCACAACCCGACGCAACGACAAGGTATAAACCAAGCTGAAGAACTGAAGATTAAACAAATAAAAAACAATGAAGCGGAAAAGTTGGGCTTGTGTTGCCGCTGTCTATTTCTTAATTACCAACTCGTATTTCTTTGTGCAGAACCACCAGTATTTGCATTCAATGCCTGGCTCCTTTAGTCTCTTCTCGGCGGCCTCTACTGTGGCTGGCGGCGGCACGATTACGGGGTCTCCTGGCTTCCAGTCTGCCGGCGTGGCGTAGCCGTACTTGTAGCTGAACTGTATGGCGTCGATCATGCGCAGTATCTCGTCAATGTTGCGGCCGTTGTTGTAGGGATACGCGGCGAACCAGGCAAGCCTCAGGTCTGGGTCTATCAACGCGACTGTTCTAACCGTCAAGTTCTGCCCAGGCGGTATGGCGTTGAAGAGCGACGCCACTTTCATGTCCACATCTGCAATTATGGGGAACGGAACCTTGACGCCGAAGGCCTGCTCGATTTGCTTCTTCCACTCGATGTGGCTGTAGACGGTGTCTACGCTGAGACCCAGAAGCTCCACGCCCCTCTTCTTGAACTCCTCATACTTCCTGGAGAACGCCACGAACTCGGTGGTACACACCGGCGTGAAGTCGGCGGGGTGGCTGAACAGCAACAGCCACTTGCCCTTGTAGTCGCGGAAGCACTTGTCGCCGACGTCGGTCTTGAAGCATAGATCTTCCGGTATTTTCATCCCCAGGTATGGACCTTTTACTTCTGTTGCCATGACCATCTATTGTTCTATCTTTTTAAGGATTTCTATCCCGAAGTAATTTCGGAAAAAATAGGGCAGGAAAACGAGACGACGACTCCCCCTCGTGCTACGTACTTTAGAAAACTAAGAGAAGTTTCCTTGTTTTACCTGACATGTCGTTCTATTATATCGTCAAACTAGCCGGAGAAGCAAATAGACAACTTCAAACCTCTTGAGAAGACGTACCTACTGCCCTAGACGGTTGGCGAGGCATGTTGAGACATACCGTGCAATGGATAGGCGGATAAACACTTATCTGAAAAACCACTGCAAAACCCTAAATGGAACAGAAGAAAATTTTTTAAACCTCTCAGTAGTTAGAGGCGCCCCGGCTCCCCGAGGGAGCCATAGCCGCACCAGCTACTCCAGCCGGTAGTATAGCCCGGACTAGTATGCGGGCCTGTCGAGCCCGTGACCCGGGTTCAAATCCCGGCCGGGGCGCCAGTTTACCTGTTGTTTTCTATTCCGCCTAAGGCATCGCAGACTCCAAACAGGCGTCTTACGTAGTCCGTACGCCAGCTCTCCACATATGTTCTATAGACTCCTCTAGCGCGAGCCCAGAGAGCTTGTAAGAGCCACGGATTGCCGTTTTCTATAAACAACCTTGCCACGGACTTGATCTGCGGCGGGAGGGCGTCTATTCGGTGAGCTTCTTTTCTACGCACCTAAGCCCCCTTTCGCGTTCTGTAAATGTCTAAGCGGAAGTTGGGAATAGGGATAAATACTGTTGTGGTGGGTTTTTAGGTGGAGGTCTATGTGGGGACTTCGGGGTGGATGTATTCCTGGAACTTGGGGAGGTCTCTTGAGTGGTATGTCAATCACAGCGGGCTAAACGCGGTGGAGCTTAACGCCAGCTTCTACCGCGTCCCCGCCGCGGAGCAGGTGAAGAGGTGGGCGGAGGTGGGGAGGGCGCTGAGGTGGGCCGTCAAGGTGTACAGAGGCGTTACGCACTTCGGCAGGTTGTCTGAAAAGGCGCTGGAGAGGCTTAAGGGTTTTCTTGCCGTATTTCGTCCGCTGGATCATCTGGTCGATTTCTATCTCTTCCAGATGCCGCCGACTTTCCGCAGAACTGCAGAAAACATGGCGCGGGTGGAACAAATCGCCCAGCTTCTTGGGTTGAGGGCGGCGTTTGAGTTTCGGCACCCAGACTGGTTCCGCGACGAGGTTGTGAGGTGGGCTGAGGGGGTCGGCTTCACGCTTGTGTCTGTGGACTCGCCTGACGTCACTTGGATAGTCTCTACAGGTGGCATAGTTTACCTGAGGATGCACGGCAGAACTTTCTGGTACTCGCACCACTACGAGGAGGATGAGTTGAGGGCCGTGGCTGAGGAGGTGGCTAGGCTGAGGCCCGACAAGGCCTATGTCTTCTTCAACAACAACCACTCGATGCTTGACAACGCAAGGACGATGTTAAACATCTTAAAGAGTTTTTCTAATCAACTCAACTCCGAAGTATAGAAGCATGACGGCGAGGGCCGCCAGGAAGGCGGCGTAGAGCTTCGCCGTCAGTAGCCGCGCCGCGGCGCCTCCCAGCGTAGCCATTAGGCCGAGCCAGAAGTAGTCGAACGCGACGTGGACGGCGTAGACCGCAACGAAGACGTAGAGCGGCTGAGTCGCCAGTTCGGCTAGAATTGGGCCGGCCACGCCGAGCCACCACAGGAGGAAGTAGGGGTTCAACGCAGTCAGCAGAAAGCCGGCGGCGAGAGGGCTGGCGAAGGTGGATTTGGGAAGCGTCGGCGGCGCCCCCCTGGCTATCCCCCAGGCGTCTCTCAGCAGGAGGTAGGCGAAGTAAATTATGAAGGCCGTGGCGGCGAGAGCCATGTAGGTCTTGTAGGGCCCCACGTCTACGCGGCTGAAGAGGTAGGTGAGGGCGTAAACGTAGGGTAGCTCAAAAAGCATGTGCCCGACGGCGACGTATAGGCCGGCTCTCCATCCCTTAGAGGCGCCGAGCGCAATTGCCGAAGCCGTAAGCGGCCCCGGCGAGAAGGCGCCTGAAGGTGTAATGAGGATGATGGAGGCAATTAGGCTCAACATGTATAACCCCGCAAATTCTCGTATTTATGTTTAGGCTAGGCATCGCCCAGATTCAGCCCGGCGACGTGGAGAAGGTGGCGGGCTTGGTGAAGGAGGCTGACCTCGTCCTGTTGCCGGAGTATTCTCTCTTCGACCCCACCGGCCTCCCGGCGGAGGAGGTGTGGCGTAGGGCTACTACGCTTGAGGATTTCGTGGAGAGACTTGGGCGGATCGCCTCGCAAAGCGGCGCCTATGTGGCCGGGGCGTTTCTCGAGAGGGGGCCTAGGCCGAGGGTTTACAACACCACGGCGCTTGTGTCGCCCAGCGGCGCGTTGGTGGGGATTTACAGAAAGACGCATCTCTTCGACGCCTACGGCTACAGAGAGTCGGACGTGGTGGAGCCAGGCGCCGAGTTGTCGCAGGTTTTTGACGTAAAGAACGCAAAGGTAGGGTTCGCCGTCTGCTTCGAGTTGAGGTTCCCCGAGGTGTTTAGAGAGTTAGCCTTGGCGGGCGTCCAGCTAGCCGCCGTGCCCGCCGCCTGGTACTCCGGCCCCCTCAAGGAGGAGACGCTACACGTCTTGGCCCGGGCGCGCGCAGTAGAGAACGGCATATACGTCGCGGTGGCTGCACTGTACAGCCAGAGGTTCACCGGCCGTTCTCTCGTCGTTAACCCCTTCGGCGTCGTCGAGGCTGAGCTCGGCGTCGGCGAACGCTACAGAGAGGTGGCCATAGACCTAGGACTGGTGGAGGAGGCACGGAGGACCGTGCCGACGCTTAACCTCAGGCGGCCGCGTCTTTATAAATTGCTTTGCGGAGGAAAAGAGACGTGATGAACATGGGAACGGCAGAGGGGTGAAGACGGCATGATTAGCTGAACCCCGGCTCAACAACGCCGCGAGCTGGTCGGCACCGCCGGGACGCCGGATCCCCGCAACGATTACCTGCCCTTACAGCTCATGTGGATATAAAACTGCCCCCGCCTCTCGAAGCCGGGACCCGGCGGGGATAAATAGGCGGTGCAGTCGGGCAGTCCAGCCTCGATAAACGCGGCGTGTCTATTTCTGCAACTTTCGCAGGCACCGCAGTGGGCCTCACCTGATTTGTAGCAAGACCACGTCTCGTAGACCAAGTCGCCTATTTCTTGGTAGCACTGCTTCAGGAGGTGGGACTTTTTTAAACCCTCTCTAGAGGGCGTCCAGATCTCCACGTCCCGTTCCGACCTGAAGTGGCAGATGTGGAAGGCGGTCTGTAGCGCCTCTATGCACTCAGGGGAACAGTCTGGATACAGAGGCTCCCAAGTGTCCTCCCTCGGCCTTATGTCGTTGTAGTGGGAGCCAAGCGCCACGTAGACCTTGGCCCCAGTCATGCCTCTGATGGTGTATGCGTAGGCGGTTGCAACTGCCGCCATAACCACGTTGCGAATAGGCACAACCACAGTAGGCGTGTACTCCTTTTCGACCGCCACGGAGGCGTCCGTGAGCTGGGTGCCACGCCAAAGCTCGCCAAGCGCCGAGAGGTCCACCACCCTGTGCTCCAAGATCCTCCCCCAGCCCTTCTCTGCGGCTACCTGGTCCAACTTTTTAAGCAAGACCTGCGCCCTTTCAACCTCCACGGTTGCCTTCTGGCCGTAGAGGAAGGAGATGGCATGCACGTCGCATCCCCTCTTTAGCCAAAGCGCCGTGTAGCAAGTGCTGTCGGGCCCCCCTGAGACGACAGCGACTACTCTACAGGGTCTCGTCGTCATGGCGTTGCTGGCGCCTCGGCTGTGGCAAGTTCGAAGAGGATTGCCCGCTCAAAGCATAGGTCTCGTACGGAGAGCACGCCCACGAGTTCCCCGTCTTTGTTCACCACCACTACGTGGCGGATGTTGTGTTGCCGCATTTTCTCCGCCGCAACTCTCACAGGGTCTGTGTCAAATACTGTGATCGGCCTATTTGCGACTGCCATAGCAGGTCCGTCTAGGTCTCTTCTCTCAGCCACCGCCCTCAGCACATCTCTCTCAGACACAACCGCCACGGGTCTTTTCTGGTTGTCCTTGGCTGTAAGCACGGCAAGCCCTACTCTGTTTTTGACCAATTCGACTGCTACCTCGCGTATGGTGGCTGTCTCTGGAAGCGCCACGACAGGTCTTCTTAAAAGGTCCCCAACCCTTATCATTGTGTGTTTCTCTGTGCAGGTTTATATGTGTTAATATGTGTAAAGCACATCTATAGGAAAGTCAACCTCTAAGTTTAAGTCTCGGCGCGCCACAAGAACGGACGCACCCACGACATGCGCCTCCGCCTTGTTGCAGAGACCCACGAGGGCCTTAAGGGTCTTCCCCGTCCTGGCGATGTCGTCTACGATGAAGACTTTGTAGCCGCGCCTAATCTGCGTCGCCGGTATGTACAACGTCACGGGCCTCCCCTCCCTTAGATATGTATAGTCGTAGTTCTCCACCCCAGGCTCTCTATACTGCTTAGCAACGACGAGAGAAGCCTCGAACCTAGAGGCTGCGGCGACCGCCAGAGGTATGCCGTCGGCCGCCGCCGTGAGCACCACATCGACCTCCAGACTCGGAAACCTCCTCGCCAGATATATCTCGTAGAGCCGCCAAAACTCTGGCAAATTTACAAACGACATGTCTAGGTACGTTTCGTAAGTCTTCAACCGGGCCTTCACCACAGCGGCAACGGGATAAGCCTCCTCGAGTTTCTTCAAAATCTCCTGGGCGGTCTCGACAGAGGGAAGCATGTCGCCTGTGGCGTACCTGGAAAGAACGCTCTCGGGCAGGCCAAGCAACGAAGAGAGATCTCTGTAGGTGACCCCGAGCAACTTCTTTACCGACTTGAGATATCCCACCGCGTCTAGCTGAGTCCTAAGACCCTCTATCCTCTTCACATATATAAAAATCGCCGAGAAATTAAAAAATGCCGGCTATCAGACGAAGTCTCTCCCGACGACGTTTCTGGCTATGATCAGCTTGAGTATGTTCTCAGCGCCCTCGGCGCCGACGTAGTAAGACAATATGCCCAGCAGAGACCTCGCCACGTTGGTCTCCTTGAAGTAAGAGGCGCCGCCGAACCACTTCATAACCTCCAGCGCCGTCTCCACGGCCAAGCTCACCGCTAAGTACTTCGCCGCGGCGCCCGCCGTGGCGACGTCTTGCAACGTAAAGGCCGAGTCGCCGCCGTAGTACCTATCCGCGACCCAAGCCGCCTTATAAACGGCGAGCTTGGCCGCCTCAAGCCTGGCGTATAGCTCGGCGAATTTGAAGCTTATCCCCTGGTAGCTCGCGATGGGCTTGCCGAAGACGACCCTCTGCCTAATCCACTCAAGACCTCTGTCTAGAAGCCACCTGGCGGCTCCTACAGACGCCGCGCCGATTATGGTGCGGGCTAGGTTGAAGCCCTCCATGGCGATTTTAAAGCCGCCGTTGAGCTCGCCAAGCATAAACGTCTCCTCCACGGGGAGCCCCTCCAACGTCAAGTAGCCCGTGGGGAGGCCGTGCCGCCCGATCTCCTCCCAATCTCTGTGCGAGAAGCCAGGCGCAACCCTCCCCTTTCTCTTGAGTAGCGCGAGAAACACAGTGATGCCCTTGTGCCTATCCTCCAGCCTGCCCGTCCTAGCTATGGCTATAACGCCTCCGCCGTAGGGCAGATTTAGTATAGTCGTGACGCCAGTCACCATGTTCTTCTCGCCGTACAGCCTCCACAGCCCGCCCTCCTTCACGGCCTTGGTCTGGAAAGACGCGACGTCGCTTCCGCCCTGCGGCTCCGTAGAGCCTATGCCTATAAACGCGCGTCCCGCCGCCACCTCCGGCAAAACCTCCCCCTTCGCCTCCTCCCGCCCATACCGCTGGACCACATAAGGCCAGGCAGTCTCCAGCAACATATACACAGGCGTGGCGAGAGACGGATCTGCGTAGGCCAGCTCCTCAGCCGCGAGCGCCGCCTGGAGGAACGACCCGTCCTGCCCCCCGTATTTAGAACTCAGGGGAATCCCCAGCAAGCCGGCCTCGCCGAGACGCGCCGCCACCTCCTCAATAGGCCACTTCCTCTCGTCTATCTCAACCCACCTCGGCGCTATAACCCTTTCGGCGAAAGACCTCACAGAGTCCACAAACAACTTATCTTCACGCGACAGACTAAAGTCCATATATAGATCTAAAAAGAGCCCTAATTAAACGTTGCAGACACCCGGCCCGCAGGCCGGGCATCTCCTCCCGACGATTTATCGGCTTGTAGCTTGCCGCCTTCGCTCTCATTGCTGGCGGACGTGCGCTCGCGCCCCGCTTTATTCGTCCAGCGGCCTACGGCCCGTCGTCAACATTCACAAAAACCCCGACCCACCGAGGCCTGGGATGTGTGGCGCCTAGACGTGCCACGCGCCGAGCTGTACTTAACCTCAAGAAAGACCGCCAGGCCACCACCTGAACTTCGGCTCAAGGCCGAATTGAAAAATATTACTCCACTTCAATAGCGGCTGTTTCCGGCCATCGGCCCGCCCCCTGCCTCCAACAACCTGACGACCACGGCTAAGCTCTAAAATTTCTCCACATGAACTCGAAGAAAGACCGCCAGCCCCGGCGTTTTACGCACTACTACATATACCCAGGCGCC
>JAEMPK010000077.1 GCA_022759345.1 Pyrobaculum sp.
TTGCAGTAGGGGTCCTTCCCCTCTTCTAAGGCCTTCAGCTTGACCTCCGCCGCCGCCTCGTCTATCGACTTATCAAGCGCCATAGGCTTTATGATAATCTTCGTGTCGGCGAGCTTCTTCTTGATCTCCTGCCTCAGCCCAGTGTAGATCACCTGCACAGACTTGCTCTTGTCGCGGTACACCGTTATGCCCTTTACGCCTAGAGCCCAGGCGAAGGCAAAGGCCCAGTATACGTCCTCCTTGGGGGCGTTGGCGGGCATGTTTATCGTCTTGGATATGCCTTGGTCTACCCACTGCTGGGCGCTTGCCTGCATGAGGACGTGCCACAGCCACCCAATCTCCATGGCGGTGGCGAGGAGATGCCTCACGTCGTCGGGGACTGGGGCGTCTTTCAACATGCCCGTCTCCTCCACGACGCGGCGCACCTGCGGCGTCCACAGCCCCCTAGCCTTAAGGTACTCAATCCCGGGGCCGTAATACTCGATGAGCGTCCCCACCGTCACGTTGCGGAGGAAGGCCAAGGCGAATATGGGCTCCACCCCGCTGGTGGTGCCGGCCAGTATGCTGGTTCTGCCGGTAGGCGCGATGGAGAGCACCACGGAGTTCCTCACGCCGCCCCTCACCTTCTCCCTAAGTCTCTCGATGTACGGCCTCAGCCACTCCCTAGTCCGCATGGTGATGCCCCTAAGGCGGTCGCCAGCCTCCTGTAGCTCCTTCGGGTAGACGTGTTTTATCCGCTCCCATCTGCCCCACACAAAATCTTGGTACTTCAACACAGGAATCTCGCCTTTTGCATATATCGACTTCTCGAAGAACTTGAAGGGCCCCCTCTCCCGCGCCAGGTTGGCGGACTCGTCGAGGGCGTGGACGTATATCCACGCCATTATGCGGTTTATCAGCTCCACGGCCTCCCACGAGGCGTAGGGGATCTCCAACTTCAGAAGAAGCTCGGCGAAGCCCATAATGCCGAGGCCGTTCTTCCGCGTGGCTAAGTTCATCTCGTCTATGACCTTTATGCCGGTTCTGCTCCTCTCAATGGCGTCGTCGAGGAAGCGGGTGCCTATGCGCGCCGCCTCCGCAAGCCCATCCCAGTCCACACACGACAGCTTCTCCTCAAATGTCCTACCCACACAGTTTGGCTTTACGAACTTTACCAAATTGATATGGGTGAGGTTACAAACTTCGAATGGATTTTGAACTGTCTCGGCGCAAGGGTTGACAGATCTCCATATATATCTAAACTTATATCCAGCGACCTCAATTTCTTCTCCTAACAACGGGTTTGAGGCGTTGAGATTCGCCTTGTATATCAGGCCTGGGTCGCCGGAGTCCCAGGCTCCCTCTGCGATTTCGCGGAAGAGGTCGCGGGCGTCTACCTCGCCCCACACTGCCTCTTTAGGCGTCTCTTTGGGCATGTCGACATACTCCACAGCCTTTTTGCCAGTCTTGTCGTAGAATATCCTCGGGTTTATGAGTGGGTACTTGGAGACGTCGTCTACGCCTAGGGCCTTCTCCATGAAGGTGTCGTCGACGAAGACTGATATGTTGAAGTTCTGCAGATGTGCGTCCTTCAACTCGCCGGTTTTTGCCTTGATGAATTTGCGGACGTCTGGGTGCCAGACGTGGAGCGTGCCCATCTGGGCGCCCCGCCTCTTGCCGCCCTGCTTTATGACTTCCACGTTCGTGTCGAAAAGCTTCATGAAAGATATAGGCCCGCTGGCCACGCCGACGCTTCCCCTCACCACGTCGCCCTCCGGCCTCAGGAGGGAGAAGTCGTAGCCGACGCCGCCGCCCAGCTGTTGTATTATGCCGGAGTAGGCCAGGGCGTCATAGATGCAGTAGCGGCCTGGATGAGTGATTGAGGAGAGGCAGTCCTCCACCTCCAGGGTGAAGCAGGAGGCGAACATCTCCTTCCTGGTCCAGGCGTTGAACCAGAATGGCGATGCCGGTACGATCCTCTGCGCCGTTATGGCGTCGTAGTAGCGCCTGGCTGCCGCAGGCTCCCGCGCCACGGCGGTGGCCACCCGCCAAGCCGCCATGCTGGGGGTCTCGGCAAGCCGGAAGCCCGAGTCGCGCAGGGCGTAGTTGCCGTTGGTGAAGAGACGCAGGGCGTTGTATGACAGCGCCCTGTCGAAGTCGGGCCTTGGCTCGAAGAGGCTCAACAGCTCGAGGGACTCCTCCTTGAGTAGGCCGGACTCCGCCAGCTGTCTGAACCGCAACACCGCGCGCTCCTTGTAGCCAGCCTTCGTCTTCAAGAAGTCTTTGCCGAAGACCTCCTTATACACGCGCCCGAGGAGGTGCGACTTAGCCACCTCGGCCAGCTCCGGCTTGTCTATGGCCTTCTTGAGGAGCTCCAGATGGATCATATCTGCGAGCTCCCAAGACCCGACGTCTCTATTCACAGCGAAGTCGACTTCGCCATCTACCTCAACCCCCACGTCTTGGGCAGCACGCAGAATGGAAAGTTTTAGCTTCTGTGGCGAGAAAGATTCCGACGAGCCGTTGAGTTTGGCAACTCTGTACATCATCAACTTCTCCGTCTTCTCATATATGTGCTATAGCCAAATTATGGTCAGGTGGGTTTTTCGTAAGTTTTCAATATGCCTGTATTAGCGAGAGGAAATCGGCGTCGCCGAGGATCATGCTTTGCTCTTCTGTTACTTTGTCCAGGTATCTTCTGCCGGCTTCTTTCAACGTGGTGTAGACCGCATCTACTACCAAGTTGGGGACTGTGGGCCTTGGATAGGGCAGGCCGAGTCTGCCAAGGGTTGCCTTGGCTAAGATCCACATTTTGATGTGGCTTTTTTCCACCTCGTCTATGTCGACGCCTAGCCAATACATCTCTCTCACTAGGCTAAAAGTAAGCAACTTCACTAGGTGTTCCCAGTGTTCACTTAATAGCTCTGTTTCACTTGCTCTTATCTTCTCTAAAATCTGTGGCGTCTTGTGTTCTTGTTGATAATATTTAGCCCTTGAGAGTACTGAGACCAGCTCCGGGATTAGGAGCGGCTTCAACGATTTGTATAACATTACTGTGACTAGCAACGCTTGGCTCGCCATTACGCCTCTGACGAAATTTTCCACTGCATCTTCTACGGTGAGTTCCTTTTCTGTTTTTCCGCTTATTAACATAAGCACGTCCTCTGGCTCGACTGGGTCTAGCAAAACGAGTTCTCCATCTTTAAAAACGGCGGGGACGCTTAGTACGTAGTGTTTGAGGTAAGGGAAGTAAGGCACCCCGACCATTTCGAATTGGACTCCAGGCGTGTTTTTCAAGGCTTTATACAGCGTGTAAGATGATTTACACGTGTGGTGTAGCAAGATCTTTATCATTGCCGACTGTGATGCGCAATGCTTTTATTGATTTTCGGCAATCGTTCCCCTCGTCACCTCTCAGCTAAGACCAATATCGCCATCGTTTGAAGGTTTTTAACGGTTTTTGTTTTTAACGTTGTGATCTTCAAGAAGTCCAAACCTAGACTTACCCCTATCACCAAGACGGGGGCTGTCAAGAGGTTGCTAGAACTTGCCCCTGTGAAGTTGGGCAACGGCAACAGACTTGTCTTGGTGTTTTTCGACTTTAAATGTCCCTTCTGCGCTAGGTTCTTCAGAGATACCGAGGAGCTGCTGGTCGAAATGGCCGAGAAGGGGTTAATAACATACGCCATGTGCGACTACGTTGTGCACAGAGACGCCGAGGTTCTCCACAGAGCGCTTAGGTGCGTGCCTGAGGGAGAGAGGTTAAGTTATGTAAGAAACGTGTTCAACGGCGGAAAGGTTGAGGTGAGGGAGTGCCCCGAGGGCAACCTAGGTGAGTGTATGAAGCTGGCGGAGGAGGTCGGCGTGTACGGAACGCCGACTATCTTGTTCTACGACTTCGCCAAAGATAGGGGGTATATCCACTTCGGCTATATGACTCCCAGCGAGGTTTTAGAGAGTCTCTCGTCTTTATGATCCTCGGCGAAGTGCCGGGAAGATATATACTCTACGACTTCCGCACTTATCTGCTTTTCGACGTCTCCAACCCACTTGGAGAAGTCACGGTGGTGCCTCCTCCGCCTGGATCCTCCTATCAGTTCGCTGTGTTGGGCGCCCTTGTCGCTAAGATGGGGTATAGAGTTAGGTTACTGAATATACCAACGTGTAGAAAGACTACGATTTCACGCGTCCTGTCCAACGCACGGGGGGAGCTTCTATACATCGGCTACGCCCACCGCCTGGCCTACGCAGGGCCAGGGGCCGTGGTGAATCCAGAGGATTTGAATCTGGAGAATGTAAAGCGTGTGGCCAGAGGTAACGTGACGTATCGCGTGATGTGGCAGAGATGTCTAGGGGGCGAGACGTATCAGAGAGAAGTAGTAAGTCTGGGGCGTCTGCCGGAGGCCTTAGGCATGGTTGAGGTCTGGCTGGCAGAGAGGCTCGGCAGAAGGTAGACTGTACACGTTGCCCCTTATCCTCCTTACGCTGTATATCTTCCAGGCGCCTGGGTTGAGTATTTTCAGCGCCACGTCTACATGGGGCACGTGGCTGTGGCCGTATATAAGCCAGACGTCGTCTCCGAGCGCCAGCCTCCTTCTTAGCCATCTGCCTATCTGCCCCCTCCTCGCGAGGTCGACGAAGTAGGCGGCCACGCCGCTTCTAATAAGCCTGTCGCCGTGGGTCACCACAGCCTTTAAGGCGCCATCTATTAATATCTCCCCGTTGTACGCCACGACCTCCGTCCCGTTTATCCTCTCCGTGAGGGGACCGGGGAGCTGGGGGTCGTGTGAAGAGCTACTGAAGGCTATGTAGAGTCTCTGTGGCTGGATCTGTAGGATCTCCATGGCCTTCTTTATTAGGCGCACCGCCTCGTCGCGGCTTACCCTCCTGTACTGATCGTCGAAGAGGTCTCCCGTCACCACCACCTCGTCTGGGCTAAGCCGCTTTAGACAACTTCTCAGCTCCTGCAGCCTGGAGTGGCGCGAGCCTATGTGGACGTCGCCGAAGACAAACACGGCATATGGCCCGCTGAGGTTTTAAAAACGTAATCTATTTAGGAATATATAAATAGAGGGCGGATCTAGTAAACCATGCGCAGAGTCGCAATAATCGGAGCCGCGGGGAGGGATTTCCACGTGTTTAACACGGTATACAGGTGGTCTAAGGAGTATAGAGTAGTGGCTTTTCTCATGACGCAAATACCTATACCAAACCGACGATACCCCCCTTCTTTGTCAGGCGTGCCCGAGGGCATACCTGTGTATACTTGGAAGAGCTACGAAGAACTCACCCGTATCTTGAAGGAATTACGAATCGACGAGGCCGTGCTCGCCTACAGCGACTTGCTGTACGAGGAAGTTGGCCACATAATATCTGCGGTGCTCGCCAGCGGGGCCTCTTTCAAGATCCATGGACCCAACGATACGTACCTCGACTCCATAAAACCGGTTATTGCAGTCACAGCGACGCGGACTGGCGCAGGCAAATCCTCGGTATCTAGAGAAGTTGTGCGTGAACTCGCGTCTAGGGGGCTTAAGGTAGTCGCGGTTAGACACCCCATGCCGTATCGCGAACTTGAGGAAAGCGTAGTCGAAGTCTTCAGAAAGCCGGAGGACTTAGACAAACTCACCTTCGAGGAGCGGGAGGAGTACGAACAGTACGTGGAGATGGGCATCCCCGTGTTAGCCGGCGTGGATTACGGCCAAGTGCTGAAGGAGGCGGAACGGCTCGGCGACGTGTTGCTGTGGGACGGCGGCAACAACGACTTCCCCTTCTTCAGACCTAACTTCATGGTGGTGGTCACCGACGCGGTGAGGGCCGGCCACGAGGTGGGGTCCTTCCCAGGGGAGGTGAATCTGCGCCTTGCAGACGCGGTTATTATCACCAAGGTTAGCGAGGCCAAGAGAGAAAACGTCGAAAAGATTGTGGCCAACATAAAGAGAGTTAACCCGAGGGCCACGGTCACAAAGGCCGACCTAGAGGTGTATGTGGACAGAGACATAGCGGGTAGACGCGTCCTCGTAATCGAGGACGCGCCCACTGTGACTCACGGCGGCTTGCCCTATGCCGCCGGCTACGTCGCCGCCGTTAAGTACGGCGCTGAGGTGGTGGACCCCAGGCCGTACGCCGTCGGCGTGATTAAGAAGGTCTACGAGGAATACGGAACAGGCCCTGTCCTCCCTAGTCTGGGCTATACGCCTGAGCAGAAGAAAGATCTTGAAGAGACCATTAGGCGGGTGGAGGCGGATGTTGTGTTGATAGCGACTCCTGCAAAAATTGAAAAAGTTGTGAAGATAGATAAACCCACTGCAAGAGTGAGCTGGAGGCTGAAAGTGCTGGAGGGACCTTCCGTTAAAGAGCTTGTAGACGCCTTCTTAAAGCGTCTCTAGACAAGCTTGACCTCATCCACAGCTCTACCCCCAAGCATCGAAAGAAGCCTCCTGAGGTAATATGCAGTCTCCACAAGCCGCCTCCCCTCAACGCCGGGAACCCCTGCCACAACCACCAAGACGTCTTTCGTGGAGGGATCTATCTTTGTCTCGACGCTGTCTCTGTAGGGGTAGACGTGGAGAATTTGGCCGTCAGACGCCAACACGATTTGGTTATTCAGTTCGTAGGGCGAGCCGCCGATTGGGTGGAACACCTCCCCCCTCCTCGACGGCCTGAGGCGGAGCTGACCGCCGCGTATCTTAGCCAAGTCGTAGAGCCCTATCGGGACGACGAACTTTATCGAGGCGGCGTTTCCCGCGTCTACTACAGGGTTTATCCTGGGCAACGGCTCCCCCCGCAACACTCTTCTTAAGAGTGCCTCTTGGGCGGGTCTTTGCTTTGTTGGATCTATGCCAAGGACCCTCCAGTAGAAATCGCGGTACGCCCTTATAATTGGATGATCTTTTAACGCGTCAAGCGAGAGCGTCTGCCGCACCTCTGCAACTGCCCTATTTATTTCGTCCTCCAGCTCTGCTGGGTACTTCGTGTTGTCTATGCCCGTTATTACGTCATACGCCACGGAGACGCCTAGTCCCTTCACCTCGTTCACGATGGAGAGAGACATAGATTAAAATATGTGAAAGGTTTTAAGCTGTCTGCCACGCTGTAGTTTATATAGTTGGCAGTTTTCAGAGCTGATGGGTCAAGAGTCCCGCGTGAAGGATCCCTCTCTGGCGGATAGGGGTAAGGAACAGTTGTATTGGGCTGAAAGGAACATGCCGGTGCTTATGGAAATCAGGAGGCGGTTTGAGCGAGAGAAGCCTTTGGTAGGCCATAGGATTGCGGCGTGTCTTCACGTCACGAAGGAGACTGGCGTTTTAGTACGCACGCTGGCCGCCGGCGGGGCCGAGGTGGTACTTATACCCTCGAATCCGCTCTCCACGCAAGACGACGTCGCCGCCGCCCTCGCGCAGGAGGGTGTACATGTCTACGCTTGGCGTGGCATGACTGAGCGAGAGTACTACAACGCGATTGGGTTTGCCCTCTCTTTCAACCCCACCATCACGTTAGACGACGGAGCCGACTTGACGGCAACTATCCACAAGCTGGGCCACGGGGCTCGAGACCGTACTATTGACTATGTGCTAGAATTAGCAGGCCCTATAGACGGCAAAAAACTTGTCGCAGGCATACGCGGCGGCACCGAGGAGACCACCACGGGGGTTATTAGACTCCGCGCCTTGAAAAGAGACGGCAAGTTATTGTACCCCATAATCGCCGTAAACGAATCCTATACCAAACACCTCTTTGACAACAGATACGGCACAGGCCAGTCCACGTGGGACGGCGTGTTGAGAGCCACTAATCTGCTCGTTGCCGGAAAGAACGTAGTGGTGGCAGGCTACGGCTGGGTAGGCAGGGGGATCGCCACAAGGGCGAGGGGACTAGGCGCCAGGAGAGTAATCGTAGTCGAGGTGGACCCCGTCAGAGCTTTAGAGGCGGTATTCGACGGCTTTGAGGTTATGCCTATGGATGAAGCTGCTAAGATAGGCGATGTGTTTATAACCGCGACGGGGAACATAAGGGCGATAAACCTAGGCCACATCTTTAAGATGAAAGACGGCGCCGTCCTTGCTAATGCGGGGCATTTCAACGTCGAAATAGACGTGGCTGGACTTGAACGGGTGGCGGTGGCTAAGAAGACCATAAGACCAAACCTCGAAGAATACACTCTGCCTAACGGAAGGCGGGTGTATCTAATAGGCGAGGGGCGGCTGGTAAATCTGGTAGCCGCGGAGGGACATCCCTCAGAGGTCATGGACCTCTCTTTTGCCAACCAAGCACTAGCCGTTGAGTACCTTGTAAAGAATAAACTGCCAATAGATGTCTACAAGTTGCCAGATGAACTCGACCGCGAGGTGGCTAGGCTGAAGCTTAAGACGATGGGGGTGGAGATAGAGGAGCTAACCGAAGAGCAGAGACGCTACATAACGTCGTGGGAGTTAGGCACCTAAAATTTTAACCTTCTTTAGACACATGTACATGTGATGTCAACTCTGGGGTCTGATTCCGTGATGTTACTGACCTGCCCTGAGCAACTATCTGCAGTGACCAAATCTACTTGTCGACAGCTTGAGAAACCCGGTGTGTTTGACATCTCTTCTCCATCTCCTTATATACGCGTAGCTGTTTTCTGATTAGTCTTATCTTATTCTTCAGTGGTGTCATATCGCTTGGCGCTACTCCGCTTGTTTTGAGCTCTCTATAGAGGGCAATAAGTCTTTTCTCCTCCTCTTCGTAGGCGTCGATAAACGCCTTAATTCTTAGACACTCGAGTCCTTCTAAGTCTTCGTCGCCACTTATCGGTATTCCTATCAACTTCTCGACACTTACGGATTTGTTATTGAGCGTCTTTTTCACCTTTTCTACGTCTATGCCGCCGAGATACTCGCCGAGTTTCTCTATAATGTACTCGACCTCCATACCCTCTCTACCACTCTCTTACCTACATACTCGTCGTCGTCTATAACTTGTAATGTATCGTCGTATACTTCAAGTTGCTCCTCGGCAAGGGTCCAATACTCTGTCGGTACTTCCTCTACCGAATCTAGAGGAGCCCACCTCTTGGGATTCTCCCCCCTGCTTAGATCCACAGCCAACAACGCGGCTAAGTGTCTAAAGCTCTCCTCATCTAAGACAGAGCGTAGTTTATATAATGCCGCCGCCTTTTTAAGCGGAGTTAATCTTGTTAACTTAGGTATCAACACCTCGAGTTCAGACACAATCACATGAAACACACTACAACATGATAAAAGTCCAGTAGTTAAGAAGAAGGCAGATGGGAGTGGCCCAAAACTATACTATTATGGAGGCTAGATTCGCAATGGTAGGCCAGCGGAGGGTGGCCTCCATGGCCACGGGGCCGTGTATCTCAGAACCCTTGGGGTCGCCCTCTGGCGTTACTATCACCACGGCGTTGTCCTCAAAGGCGACCCATGTGCCGTCCGGCCTCCTAAAGGGTCTCCTCTGCCTCACCACTATGGCTCTAAATATCTGTTTTCTAAGCTCCGGTTTGCCCTCCCTCACAACAACGACTACCATATCGCCGACGCCAGCGCCGGGAATTCTCCTGTGTACAGTCCGGGAGTGGTGTCCCACGACGCCTATGACGCGGACGAGCTTAGCGCCGGAGTTGTCGGCGACGGGCACTAGGCTGTTCATGAAGATGCCAGGCGTCACGTGGAATCTATACGGCACGCCTACTGTTCTCTTGCCACCGCGCTTTGCCATAGACGCCAGCTTTTTATCGATTTATATATTTATTCGCCTGGTCTCTGCATAAATCGACATTATGCCCCCCAAAATCACTAGAGCTCCGCCGACAGCGGTCCACTGCGACGGTGCCTGGCCCAAAAACAAGAGTGCAAAGACAGACGCGTAAACTGGGTCTAGATAGCTGACGTGAACAACTTCAAACGGCGAGTTTTCATGAGGCTCCGCGTAGCGCACTGCCCCAGCCGCATGATATATACCTCCTTGCCATCTCTCCGTTCTGTTAAACGAACTTCGACGCCGTTTTCAGCTCAGTTCTATGTTTAGAATTTAAAAATTTGTTCAGCCCGTCCGTCGCAGATCACCACTCCTCCACCAACGCATTCATCACCGAGAATTCTAGGTGCGGGGGCTATTATCCTTTTTTCCAGCTGAGGAGGATCCCCACGTTACTTGTCAACTTTATCTGTAGTCTATTCTTTTCTAGAAGCGGCGGCAACTTCAGGTTGGGCCAGACGCCGCCGTAGTAGAAATAAAGATAGCCCACGTCGCTGGGGTCCACGCCGAGCGCTTGCGCCGTGGCGTAGTCTACTTCGGCGCAGTTCTCGCCAGTCACTAACACGCCCCAGTACCGTTGGAAGCCTTTTATGGGGCCGTCGCCCTCTATCACAAACTTGCCGTCTGCTATGCAGTAGGTGTTTCTCTGCATCTTGTATATGTCGGCAATATACTTGTACAAGGCTCTGAAGCCTTCGTAGAGGTTCTGCGCCTCTTTAGGCTCCAGGACTTGAAGCGCTGCCGTGGGCGTCGTTAAGTAGAGGATCATCTGGGGATGGCTCACCGGTATGGATATGACCACCTTAAGCAGAGACTCGTCGAAGGCGGCTCTAAGCGCCTTGACATACATCTTAGCCCCCCTGGGCGTCTCGAGCTCTAGCCTGTAGTCGGCGTGTTGATACGGCGGCAGAATCCTGGCGCCGTACTTGCCGGCCAGCTTCTCCAAACCCATTATCTTAACCGCCTTCTCGAAGTAGGACTTAGGCATCGAGAAAGTTATAGCCACGTCTCTGCCCTGGAGGCTCTGCAACACGGCCTCCACCAGCTCCACGCGGGGGTTTGCTTGAGACGGAATGTAACTGTGGACGGCCAAGACGATCAACGCGTCTCTCTTCGGAATCGGCAACTCCGCGTCTGCGGGATACGCCTCAACCACGTAGAGAATACTGCCTAGAAATAAATTTATTGCTAAAACCCGTGGCGGTGGGGCTCCGCCGGCTTCACCACCTCCCTGAGGAGCACAGTGGCATAGCTACCCCTCGGAAGCGTAAACCGGAGCTCCACGTCGCCCTCCGCCAGCCGCCATGAGAAATCTCTCACCTCAAGCCGCGTCCTTCTGTAGGAGCCGTAGGCCCTAAGCCCCTTGGGCATCTTTAGGAAGAGCTCCGCCTCGAGCCTCTCCTCCTTCAACACGCGCAGCAAGACCTCGCCGAGCTTGTCCCGTGGCATCCTGACTCCGGGGCCCACCACCGGCAGAACCACCTCGCCGCCGAGACCCTCTACGTGGTAGACCACTTGTCCATTCACCTCGACCAAGTCCCCCTCCACTGGCCTGTCCAAGGGGCCCAACTCCATGCGTTTAGAAAGAAAGCGGTTGAAGAGGTAGGACTGGGCTGCCTCCACGTATATCCTGAGTATCTGGACCGGTATAGACATTATGGCGTTCCACAGATCCACGCCGCTTGCCAGCCTTCTGAGCACCGCCCTCTCCTCGATAAACTTCTTGGGGAACACCTCCAGCGCTTTTTGGTACTCCCCCCTACACGCAAGCTCTCTGGCTTTCTTCGCCGCGTCGGACTCGTAGGGGAAGACTCTACAAAACATGACGTCGAAGAATGCCTCTGGGTCCTTCCGCAGAAGCGCCTTGCCCAGGAGGTGGCTGACCGGCCTAATGGTGCCGAAGCGTTGATAGCCGTAGTAGTTAGGCACGGCAGTCTTTTGCAGCGTTTGTAACGCCTCCTCTGCGCACTTCACGTCTACAGACCTCAGAACTATGGTAAATCTGTTGCCGTAGATGAGAGACGGCGTTATGGGCTTGTCCATGGACCACATCCCCTTGAACTCGACGTTCGGAATCTTCGGCAGATTAGAGATGGCGCCTCTTATCGAGATGATCTGCGACGTGACGGCCTTGGTGTCCTTAATCCCGCCAATGGAGATGTCCCTACGCCCTAGGCCCAGCGTCTTAGAAAGCTTTATGACAAGTTTTAAGGTATCTACGTTGCGTTTAACCACGTGGATCCACACCCAGTTGCCTACTCTGGGCTGGAGCGAGACTCCGTCCACGGCGACCACGGTGCCGTCTCTCAACACCTCCTCCACAACGAAGTCGTCGGGACTCGCCTTGATCACGCCGCCGGCCGGACAGGTGTCGGTGACATAATAAAGCATTCCAAGCTCTCTGTCGAAAGACGACGCCTCAATCACTGAGGTGATATCAAAACATCTTAAAAAATATGAAAATGTGGAGAGGCGGTGGCTAAAGTATACCTGGGACCGGCCGGTATTCCGCAGTACGTAGTCAAGGCCAAGTCTACTTTAGACGCGGTGAAGGTTGTGCACGAACTTGGTTTAAACGCGATGGAGGTGGAGTTCGTCCAAGGCGTACGCATGTCGCGAGATTTGGCGAAGCAAGTGGGCAAAGCGGCGCGAGACTACGGCGTCAAGCTGTCGATACACGCCCCGTATTTCATAAACCTATGTTCTGAAGAGGAAGAAAAGGTGGAGAAGTCGCGGCAGAGGATTGTGGACTCTCTAGACAGGGCTTACTACATGGAGGCGTGGGTGGTGGTCGTCCACGCGGCGTACTACGGCAAGTTAGGCCCCCAGAGGTGCTACGAGAAGGTGAAGGAGGAGTTAGAAAAGGCGCATAGAGAGTCCGGCGTAGGGGCCGGGGTTTACATAGGCGTCGAGGTGACCGCGCGGACTAACCAATTTGGGAGCGTAGAAGAGACGTTTAAATTGGCTAAGGAGCTTCCCTTCGTCACGCCTGTCGTGGACTGGGGGCATTTATTCGCGCGGAACGGGGGCGTGATAAACTACGGAGAAATGCTGGACTTATGGCAGAGGGAGTTCGGCGACAGGCACATGCACACCCACTTCACCTCAGTGCGCTACCGCAATGGGAAGTTTGTAGATGAACATGAGCCTATCGAGCGAAATATGCCGCCCTTTGAGCCCCTGGCTAAGGAGCTTGCAAAACGCGACATCACTATTACGTTAATATGCGAGTCGCCGCTTTTAGAGAAAGATGCTCTTCTTATGAAGCAGATGCTCGAGAAGCAAGGCGTCTTCCTCGCCTAAAGCGGTTGCTTAAGCTCGTAAGGCTTCCACCCAAGCTCCTCCCTGAACTTGTTTATCAACTCTATCGCCTTGATCTTCTCCTCCCTCGGCATGTCTTTCTTCTTCAACACGCCCATGAAGAGGGCGTAGAGCCTCGCGTTTATCACCTTAGGCGATACGCCATACTCCATATCTTCCCTCAGCTCTTCAAGTATCTCCCTAACCTCTTCAGCAGACGTAAGCCCCTTGTTGCCGATGTCCTTGACCTTCCTCCCAAGGTAGAGGCGGCCCTTCTCCACCACCAGCAACTTCCCATCGTCGAAAGTAAGTCTGCCTTTAAACACCCTGTCGTAGAACTGCCAGGCGTCTGCCGCCTCAGGCTCTAGCCTTCTTAACCTGGTTAAGACAAACCGCCGGATTTGGTCTGTGGATATTTTGTGACTCTTCTTCACCCACTCATCTAGCTCTTTTACAATCTCCCGAGCCACCTCCTCGGAGGCGCCGGCGTCGCGCAATGCCTTATACACCTTGTCGCTGAGGTATTCCTCCTCAACGCCAGATCTCTTCACCACCTTGACCATGCATCTGCCGAGGAGGGATTTTTAAATTTAGCTTGATGGGGCTGTTGTGAAGAGGGTGATGACGGCGTTTGACCTACTCGCGTCTGTGGCGGAGATGGGCAACGTAGTTGGTAACAAGGTGGAAAACATATACAGGACCGAAGTCGGGTTTCTCTTTAAGCTTTCCTCTGCCTATTTAGTTGCGACTCGGCATAGGGTCTCCCTCACTGGCGTCATCCCTGAGAAGAGTCACGAGGGGGCTGAGACCTTGAGGGGGCTTTTCCGCGACGAGAGACTTACAGCAGTTTCCATGCCTCGTTTTGACCGGATAGTAGAGCTGGCGTTCAGCTCCGGCAGACTTGTGGTGGAGCTACTCGAGCCTTTCAACATAATCGCCGTGAGGGAGGGAAAGGTGGTGTGGCTTCTACACAGCTACAGAGGCAAAGACCGCGAAGTTAGGCCTGGTCTGCCCTACGCATACCCGCCTGCGGTTTTT
>JAEMPK010000036.1 GCA_022759345.1 Pyrobaculum sp.
CGAACAAGGCGAACTCCACCGCGTACAGGAGAGAGGTCTTGCCGGCGCCGATCCGTCCCCAGATTATATTCACCCCTCCAAGCTCTACCTTATGCGTCCCTCTGTAAGACCTAAAATTCTCTAACTCAATCCCCTCCAACCTCCACATCGATCCCCCACGTCCTTAGGTACTCCACCAAGACGGCTTTAGCGGCGCGGGGTCCGCCGTCTCGATAAGCAGTGATTAACCTTTCCGCAAGCTTTCCCTCGTCGGTATTGCCAAAGACCCGTCTAATCTCCTCGATGATTATATCCACAAGACGCTACACGCGGAGACTTATAAATTAAGCCTCTCTCTTCCTAGAACGTAGTATCTTAACCCATTCGTTGTCGGCTACTGAACCGGGCGGCGCCGTAGGGGGCTCTGAAGGCTTAGCCGCCGCCTCTTGTTTAGGTGTTGCGGAGAGTTGGCGACGCGCCTCTTCGATCTTCTCGTCGATGTAACGTCTCAGCTTTTCGTAAAGCGACGCCTCGATCTTTTTGAGCTGCGTCTCCAGGTGCTCAATCAGCGCCGACTTTATAGGCTCTATGTCCCGCGTGTCTAAGGGAGGCGCGGGCCGCGGCTTTGCGTAGATCTTGATCTCTACGCCGTCTGGCCCCTTGGAGGGGTCCACGACCACTAGACCGACGCCTTGAGTCTTGAGGTACTTCGGGTCTATGAACGGCGCGGCCTCCGGCAATACGGCTAGGTACATCTTGGCGGCCGGCGTTGCCAGCAACTCGCCGACGCGTTTGTAGAGCTCAGCCTCTTCATACACCTCGGCGAAGTAGGCGACGACGGCCACTCTGTTGAGTCCTTCTTCAAACCACATGACGCCGCCGCTGTCGCCTACGTACCTCATGCCGAGCGTCTCGGAGAAAAACCTAGCCACAAGCAACTTGGCAAAATCCACGTTATTGACTTCTCCCCTTTATAAAGTACCAGCCTTCTTTTGTGGAGTCTGACCACTCCAAAGAGAGAGGTAGGGCGTAGCCGTATATCACAGCCCCTCTCCACACCGAGTACTGAGGCTCGGCGACTAGGCGTACGTTCACCCTCGAGGCGAGGACTGGATTTTTCTCTTCCAGGGCAATTTTCACCCTCGTTACGCTGTTGACAGCCACGTCTTCAAGCCCCGGCGGCACGCGCCAGCTGAAGGCGCCTCCGCTGAGGATGATCTGAGAAGCCACCCTCTCCTGTATCTCCACAGAGACGTTTCGTAGAGACGTAATTACGGCGGTGGCCACGTCCATCTCGCCGTAAAGCGTGACGTCGCCGATCACCGCGTTTTCAATGTGGAGACGAGACTGCTCGATGTAGCTCTTAATCTCCTCGTGGTTGGGGTCGAAGACTATCTCGCCTATTAGAAACCGGGTCCAGGCGTATTCCCTGGGGATCTCCACCTCCACCACAGGCGACAGCCGGACTTTAGCCACGAAGCGGTCTGGATTCGACTTAGCAGTCCTGATGGCCTCTTTGAGGTTTTTAGGCACGAGCCCCACGGCCCTCTTCACCATCTCCACGGCGTACTCCTCCCGAGCAATGTCGCTGTAGCCGATGTCCTTGAGGATCTCCCGCGTGATGGCGTTGGCCTCCGCGCCTCCTCTGTTCAAAGCCACAAGCCCCTCTCTAATCAAGGCGAAGCTTATAGGCGCAATCTGTATGTTGCCGTGGCCTCCCTCCACTATTATGCAGTTGACTGCGTTTTCGGCGATGGCCACCGCAAGAGGCTGAGGCAGGATCGTGACTGCGT
This sequence comes from Pyrobaculum sp., assembly GCA_022759345.1. Lineage (GTDB taxonomy): Archaea > Thermoproteota > Thermoprotei > Thermoproteales > Thermoproteaceae > Pyrobaculum. The sequence goes on from JAEMPK010000036.1 coordinate 1,773, forward strand.
ATATCTTAAACTCCTGCGCGAGCTCTGTGTATATGTCGAAAAACTCCTTGTACATATAGTCCGGCGCAAGAGCCGAAAGCGCGATGGAGATCAGCCATCCCTCGAAGTCGGGGTCGGCCTGGGGAAACTGAGCCAAGCTGAACCGCGCCAGCTCTTTTAACACTCTCCAGGCGTCTTCATCGTCTCTCTTCGCAATACCATCTTTCAGCGGGTATTTTAAATTCCGCTGGACGTCTCTCACGCTGGAGAGGTACTTCCGCACCTCCTCGTCGCCGACTACCAAGCCGCGTGACAGAATCTCGGGCGGAATCCGCATCTTCACGCTCTCCGGGAGATCTCTCAGAAAGAGCCCCCTCGTCTGCGTCACCCTAGGCTCGTTGAGGGTAATGGGTCCGTACTTGACGTAGCTGGTGCCGAAGTCAACTCCGAAGGTGTACTTCAGCCTGTAGGCATCAGAAATCACAAAAGGGCCCCAGCTCCCCCTTTTTTAACTTTCCGGCTTTAACTTAACCTCGCCGTTCTCCACATACAGAGCGACGGTGTCGCCGACATCCACATCTCCGAAGACTTCCAACTCCTCGTCTGTAAGCCAAAGCGTGACGCGTGGCACGGCTATTTTGCCGCCGCCAAACGGCAAAGACCTGACGATCTGAGTAACAAGCGGCATGACCTCACGCATCAGCTGAGCCGCCTGCTCGTCCTGAGCCGAGAAAGCCGCCACCGGCCCAGGCAACTCCTTCTCCTCAATTATGTCGATTTTTATATACCGGACGCCAGTGGGGTCGTACACCAGCTGTTTAGACGCCACAACACCTCTAATAGTCACCATGACGCTCTAAATTCGCTATTTTAAAAACTCTAACTCCCTCAACAACTTCTTCATCTCCCCGCTACGCACGTCGAAGTAGCCCCTCTGCCGGCGTATCTCTCCAAAAGCCTCAGCCAATCGCCTGACCTCGTAACCTTCGCCATGACTCTAAAGGCGTTGTCCAGCCCGACATCGGTATACCGCTTATATGTATCTACGTGAAACAACATCTCAAGCGGTAGACGCGGCGGCGGGTCTTCCTCCGGCACGCCCACGACTAAGCCGAAAAGCGGATAAGTCAACGGCGGCAGATTAAGCAACTTCACAATCTCCCCCGCCGCGTTCTGCACAGCTCCGATAAAACAACTACCATATCCCAGCGCTGTGGCCGCCAAAGCCACGTTCTCAGCGGCCAAGGCAGCATCCACCGCGGCTAACACAAAGAAGGCGAACTTATCCTCCACAAACCCCCTACCCCTAAACCTCAGAAGCTCACGCAACCTGTAGAGACAGCCAAAAAGACGAAGAAGTCAGACCCCTCCTCCACGTGCTGCTGCCCGATCAACTTGGCAATCTCGGCCATCTTTGTCTCGTCAACCACGCGGATGGCAGACCAGAGATGCAACGTGGCGTCCGTTGGCGCCAGCCTGCCCGCCTCCATGATCCTCCTCACGTCCTCCTCCGGGATCTTAACCCTCTTAAACCTCCTCACAGACCTCCTCCTCTCCACAACCTCGAATAAATCCACAGAGGCTAAGGATAAAAAATATATATTAGTATTAACAGGAGGTCCCATGGTGGCGGCCCAAGAATTTCCCGAAGATTGGGAATACTCCGGCGGCGAGCTTGAAAAGACGCTGAAGGTGCGGGTAACCTGCCCCTACTGCAAGCATAAATTTGAAGTGGAGATAGGAGAAAGTTGGTACAACATAGGCTTCAGCATAAACTGCCCCAAGTGCGGTCGCTCCTTCCCCGTCAACATGTACGGTGAGGTGATCGGGGTTGTAGGACCCAAGTAGTTTTTAGCCTCCACGGAGCAACGCCGCTCAGCCTTGTGCCGTTTCATATCTATGTAATACCGCCGCTCCAATTTTAACCAAAGACAGCCAATGCTCATGGAACCGGTGAGAAAGATAGAAGAGGGTTTAAAAGAGCTCTACGACGCAAACACAGGCAAGGTGGAAAGACAGCCAGACGTAGATATATACGACGTGGGGGAGAACTTAGTCATATACATCGACATGCCGGGCATGAAGAAAGAGAACATCAGAGTACGGGTGTACGACAGGGCTATCGAGATCTCCGCTACGCCTACACAGTCTGAGAGTGTGGGGAAGCCGTTAAGAAGAGAACGAATCTCTAACTTCCCCGTACTGCGAAAGATAGAAGTACCCTTTAGACTCAAGGTAGACAGCGCAAGAGCAGTCTACAAAGACGGAGTACTACAGATAGTAGTGACAAAAGCAGGCGAGTACGGAGTCGCCGAGTTAAAAATAGATTAGTTTCTCAAGCCATAACCAGCGCCTATTCCCTCTGTTTTCTTAGTTGTTCACATCCCCGTAAAAGAGGCAGGACCGCTGCAAGATAATGCGTAATAGTAAGTTGACAATCTCCTTGTCAACGAGACCCGGCGTTGGCTGAAGCCAAGAGGCTGGTTAAAAACAAGTGAGGCGGTCTTTGGGGATAAAAAATAGGCGTTATTCAGGAGGCGGCAGTGAAATAGACAGCAACTTTGCGTGCTCCGCCGTTATCCCCACCTCCTTATACTTCTCCGGCTTGGCGGCTCCGCCTTCGATCTTCACCTTGTGGAAGAAGAACTTTCTGTTGGGCACGTCGGCTGTGAAGAGCCTAATCTCCGGCAGAGACGCCAGGTAGTCGGCAAGCTTCTTGTCTGCGAGGACTGTGGATAGCTGTTTAGTGGCTAGCCACACCCTCACGTGGATGCCTAAGGCGCCTCTGTAGCCGGCTTGAGCGAGCGCGGCTATGGTTCTCTTAGTTATCTCCGCCACGTAGCTCATCTTCTGCTCGCCTCCGTAGGAGAGGTAGACAATGTCGGCGCCGTATTCCTTAACTTTAGCCGCGACCTCCGCCTCCTTGCCCTCTTCGTATGTGAACACGACGCCTGCACCGTCGCGATAGTTGCCCTTGGCTATGTAGGACGTGATAAGCGCGGCGGCCATGGCGCTACATATTCTATCCGGGTACGCAATCGCCGCCACCTTCTTGTAGCCTTCTAACAGGTTCTGCCCCACTAGGTAGCCGGTGAGCGACCTTAGGTATATCTCCTCTGGGAGTGTTGCCCTACTTGCCGTTGCCATGGAAACAGTCTCGAATTCTATTTTTAAAGCTTAGCCCAGGCAAAGCCGAGAAGCACCACCTCGCCCGTCTGCCGAAGCACTGTGGCTAGGGTGAAGGTCTTTTTCACGCTGTGTCCCAGCCGCCCGCCCCGCGTAATGTCAGTAGCCGAGATGCCCCTCTCCGGCTCTAGAAACACCACCACCATGGGGGCGTGGTCGATGCCGGGGCCCTTCTCATACACAGAGAACAAGGCGCCGAACTTAAGACCGCTCTTCACCACGTAGCCCAAGTCTCGGAAATACTTATAGATCTTATATATCTCGTCGAAGTTCCTAATCTTCTCTCTCCCGAGCTCCACAAGCCGTTGCGGCGACACCTCGACACCGCCTTCATCCACAATCTTCAACCTACCCCTTTCAGAAAGGTACAACGCCTCATAGAGCGCCAAAATCAGCGGCGCGTTGACCTTATCCACCTCCTCCCGCCTCACCTTGTCGTAACCAAGAAACCGTCCGTAGAACCCCTCTCTGTAGAGCTCCCTGGCGAGCTCTACGTCTTCTACAACAGCGGCGAGTCCCCTAAGTACTGCGCTCATCTCTTTCTAACAGTCACTATGGTGTTCTCAGCCACCCCCAACGCCCTGAGGTCCTCCGCAGATAGATGCACCTCGCCACTCGGAACCTTTTCGTCTAGCACCGCCCTGAAGGTCTTCTTCTTCTCGTGCGAAGACCCGCCTGGAGCCACAATCTCCACCTCAGCTGGCTTATCCAAAGCCTCGTAGACGTCCGGGGCAAGCTTCGCCACGCCCTCCTCTACGCCCTCGGCAGAACGTACCCTGGCTCTGCGCTCTCCTCTTCTCTGCTCCTTCTTCTCCTGTTGCGGCGACAGAAACGGCGGGATAAGAAGCTTCTTGCCTCTCTCCACGTCTCTACCCTCAGCCATGGTGTCTCGTGAATACCAGTTAAAAAATATTACACGAGCCGAGACACGCGGGGTTTTAGGAGTTGATGTCTAGCCCACCGGATATCCGCCGCTACTGCTTCGCCGTCTCTAACACCGGCGCCGCCTTCAAAACCTCTGCGGCTTCTGAAAACGAGACGCCGCGCCTTACCATGTCCACAAAGCTAGGCACGTCGTCTATCTTCACCCGCACCTGCCGTCTAGTGTCGCGGTCCCGCACAGTGACTGTGCCGTCCACCGGAGTCCTCTCGTCGATTGTGACTGCGAGGGGGGTTCCCACCTCGTCGCAGGAGGCGTATCTACTGCCGATAGTCCCCTCGTCGTCGTAAACCACGTAGAGGCCGGCCTCGGCTAGCCTCCGCGTAAGCCTCCGGCCGATCTCCACGTAGTCTTGTCTCTTGACGATAGGCAGGACGCAGACGTTGACTGGCGCGATGTCGGGAGGTAGCTTTAGATACACCCTGCCCTCCTCCGCCACCACCGCCGACTCCAACGTCACGTAGAAAATTCTGTCGAGGCCGAAAGACGGCTCCACCACGTGGGGGATAAACTTCTCCTGATCCGTCTTGCGCCTCTCGCTCTTTATGAAAACCATGTCTCTAGTCACCACGTAGGGCCCCACGGCAACCTCCTGCCTCCCGCTCCTAAACGCCTCCAGTATGACAGACTCGTTCTCCTTCATCGCCTTGATGACCTCCCCCATCTTGTCGCCGTACCTCTCCCTAACCGCGCCGGGGTTGGGGTAGAGCCTAACCACCTCCACCTCCTTGGGGGCGGGGAGGCGGCGCTCAAGAGTCATCTCGTGGCCGCTGAGCTTGCTGTGGCCGGAGAGGTCGTAGTCCGTGCGGTAGGCGTGGCCGGACACCTCCACCCAGCCGAACCTCTCCGTAAGCACCATCTGGTCGTAGGACTTGGCGCTGTAGTGCGCCCTCTCGTGCGGAAGCTTGCCGAGGAACTTCTGCCTCTCCAGCGGCACCCCCAGCTCCTTGAGGAACTTGGCGGCCAACGCCATGAAGAAAGCCATCCACTCGTTGGCGTACCCCCTCTTCACCACCTCCCCAGCCGTAATCGTCACGGGCTCCGTCTGGCCCTTGGCCACGAACTCCTCCGGCACTATGGGGACCTCTAGGTTCTCCACCTCGGCGAAGAAGGGACACCTCGGGTTCTGCGGGTCGAAGAAAAGCTCGATCTCCATCTGGGTGAACTCCCTCAGCCTGATCAACCCGCCGCGCGGCGAGATCTCGTTACGCGCCACCCTCCCGATCTGCGCTACGCCGAAGGGGTGCCTCCGCCCCACGTACTCGGCAAGCCGCGGAAAAGCCACGAAGATTCCCTGCGCCGTCTCCGGCCTGAGGTAGCCGGCGTTTTCGCTGTAGGGGCCGATGGTGGTCTTGAAGAGGAGGTTAAACCGCTCCACGTTGCCCAAGGGGCCCCCGCAGGCGGGGCACACGATCTTGTACTCGTTTATAAGTCGTTGAAGCTCCTCGGCAGACATGCCCTCAGTCGAGATCTTCACCCCCCTCTTGGCCAGCTCCTCCTCTACGAGGTGGTCGGCTCTGTACCTCCTGCCGCACTTCGTACACGCCACCACAAAGTCTGTAAAGTGCTCTAGGTGGCCGGAGGCCTTGAAGACGGGCTCAGGCATGACGATGGGAGTCTCCACCTCCACAATCACGTCTTGGTAAGGCAATACGAAGATCCTCCGCCACTTCTCCACGATGTTGCGCCTTATGGCGACGCCGAGCGGCCCGTAGTCGTAGAAACCAGCCACGCCGCCGTAGATCTCTACTGAAGGCCAGTAGAGTAGCCTACGCTTCACGATCTCCTCCAGCAGCTCAGCCCGACGCATTGACGCCATTTCCACATATATTTTAAGTCTTTCCCCCACCCGTCTGTGAAGCCCTCAACACGACTATGGCTCGCCTCCCTCTACCTCTTCGTCATAGGGACCGCCTCGCTGGCCTACACAATAGCTGAGTTGTTGCTAGGCGTAATCCACAGCAGCCTCCTAGTCACCAGCGACGCCATACATGGCTTTATGGACTCCGCAATAGCCTACATCTCCGGCTTCGGCCTTTACTACGCCTCGCAGAGGGGGAAGACCTTCCCTTGGGAGATCTACAGACTAGAAAGCCTCTTGACCCTCCTCTCGATCCTCACGGTGCTGACCCTCTACACCTACATGTTGGCCACCTCTATACGCCTCAACGGAGAGCCGACGCCCCTGTGGATGACGCTCCTCCTCCTCGCCGGTGGGGTCCTGACCTACGTCATGTATCTCTGGGAACGCCGAAACTACCACAAGCTAAAACTCGAAATACTGAGGGCAGACGCCCTACATGCCAAAATAGACACAGCCCTCTCGCTGACCTCCGCAGCTGCGGTGGTGCTCAGCAACTACTTCCACCTCTTGATAGCGGAGGTGGCGGCGGTGTTCGTAATCTACGGCTATGTGCTTTACGAATTTACACTGCTCGCAAAAGACGCCGCCTACGGGATACTAGGAGCCCTCTACAAAGACCCCGCCCTAGAGGATAAGATAAGAGAAGCCGCGGCGGAGCTCGGCAAGCCGTTAGACGTAAAGATCCGACGCGCCGGGAGCTTCCTGGTGGTCTACAGCCTCGTAGCGGTAAGCCCCGACATGACGGTGGGGCGCCTCCACGTCCTCAGGACGAAGGCGATAAAGACAATATCGAAACTACACCCCCTCATTGTCCACGTGGACATAAAGTTCGTGCCGAGACGAAAGGAGTATAAACGCCCACTCAAAAGCCGCCATGCTTAAAAACGTCTGCCGGCAAGATGACGTCAAGCTCTTCGGGGCGCCTATGGAGGACACGTTGAGCTTTAGGCCGGGCACCCGCTTCGCCCCTCAGAAGATCCGCGCGATACTCCCCTACCTTGAATACACCACAATCTTCGGCAACGTGACGAAGCCCCTATGCGACCTAGGCGACGTGGAGCTCCTCCAGGGGGCCCCCGCGGAAAACGTGGCGAGGATCGAGAGGTTCATACAGAGGGTGGACCCCCCGTTTATCATGGTGGGAGGCGAACACACGGCCACGCTGGCCGCCCTCAACGCGGTCAGGCCCGACACGTACGTGCACATAGACGCCCACTTCGACCTCCGCGACCAGTGGCCCCCCGGCCAAAAGCTGTCCCACGCCACCTTCGCCAGAAGAGCCCACGAGAAGCTAGGCTTCTACGCCATATACATCGGCGTCAGGGCATACGACGACGAGGAATACAAATACGCAGAAGAGGCAGACTTCTACGTCCTGCAGGGAAGCGACTTCACCAGAGGCGACGTGGCAGACGCGGTATCCACCGCGTCGGGGAGAGTATACCTCAGCCTCGACATAGATGTGTTAGATCCCTCTGAGGCGCCTGGCGTCGGGACGCCGGAGGCCGGGGGGTTGACCTACAGAAAGCTCGAATACTTACTCGCCGACCTCATACTCACCCTAAGACCCGTCGCCGTAGACATCATGGAGTATTCGCCCCCCAACGACGTCTCTGACGTAACGGCTGTGAAGGTGGTAAGATTAATCATGCACATCGCCGCGATGCTTCAGTGATCAGCCAGTACGCCTCTCTTCACAGTCAGCCGCGAGCTACCACATCACCGTTCGATAATCCACACAATCTTAAAAATTGTTGAGTCGTGAAGAGCGAGGGCGAGACGTCACAGGTTGGCGAAAAATCCAAAAAACCTTCACACAACGCCATACATGCGGGCGCTTTTCATAGGCCGTTTCCAGCCCCTTCACTGGGGACACGTAAAGGTCGTGGAGTGGCTCTTGACGCATTACGAAGAGGTTGTGGTGGCCATAGGCTCCGCCGACAAGGCCCTCACCTTTGACAACCCCTTCACGCCCGGCGAACGCCTAGAGATGTTCAGAAGACACTTCGCCGGAAATTGCCGACTCCTCTTCTGCACCGTGCCGGACACCAACGGCCCAGCGAGCCTCTGGGGCGCATACGTGAAACACTGGTGCCCCCCCTACCACATAGCCTACTCAAACAACCCCTGGGTCGCGGCGGCGCTGGGGCACTGGAACGTCGAGGTGAGAAGCCACCCAATATACCCCGGATTCTCCGCCACAGCCGTGAGACAAGCCATGGCCCAGGGAGACGAGAAGTGGCGAGAAATGGTGCCCCCAGCCGTAGCCAAATACATAGAAGAAATAGGCGGCGTCGCCCGAGTGCAGCAACTAGCAAAAACGTCCAAGAAAGTAGACTCCGCCCACTAAGAGGGTACCGCAACTCTAAGCGCGCCTCGACGCTATGGCATTATCAACTACAAGCCCTAAGCGTCGATAGACGCCGTGGGGCATTCCTCCTTTTCCCCAGCACAGACAGAATGGTCTACCTCTAGGAGGGATATGTGGAGGCGCGTCGCTACCGATGAGTCCTGCCTTCGCGCTGGCGACAACTACAGAAGTTGGTAGAGACTTGTGATAATCCTCTTCGCCTTTCTGCATGCGCCACGTCTGGCTATACATACCCCGAGGGCGCCTGCGTTTTCGGCCATCTCCATGTCGTAGTCCGAGTCGCCGACCACCACCATGTCTTTCACGTCTACGGAGAAGCGTTTGGCGACTAGGTAGAGGGGGTCAGGCGCCGGCTTGCCCCTGGGCACCTCGTCGCCGCCTACCACGAAATCGACGTACTGCGCCAGGCCCGTGGCCTCGAGCACCCTCCTGGCTACGTAGCCGCTGGAGGAGGTCACCACCGCCATCGGCCTAGGCAATCTGCCAAGCACCTCGGCGTCTTGGTAGGGGCGGACAAGGGCAAGGTACTTCTCGAGGAAAAGCGCGTTCTTAAGTCTGGCCAGCTCCTCGGCGCGTTCCGGCAGTAGGCGGGCCGCGATCTCCCGTGCGGGGAGACCCATCAACGGCCTCACCTCCTCGTACCGCGCCTCCACGCCCAGCCGTCTCAACGCCTCAAGCCACGCCGAGACGTGCGCCTCCACGGACTCCACCAAAGTCCCGTCTAGGTCAAAGACGTACACAGAGGCGGAGGCTGAGAGGGATAAAAACTTGATGGTGGGGCCGCCGGGATTTTTAGGCGGGTTCTCCCCCGAACCCGGGGTCACGTGGGAGCTTGCCGCGTGCGGTCCCAAGCCACGCCTCAGGGGGCTGGGCCCTATCCTACCAGGCTAGACTACGGCCCCGGCTGTATAAATAACTGTTCTTATAAGTTTTCTGAGGAGAGACGCTGTTTAAAAGCTTGTGGTTGCTATGATATATGGTTGCGGGGACTAGGGGTATGGTGCCTCTGGAGATCGCCATGATGTCTGTGATGTTGGACCACTTTCATAGTGTCTACCGTAGGCCAGCCGAGACTTGGGGTGATCTCAGCTGAGTTATCCACAAGCAACGGCGAGCTGAGACTCGTGTTGATTAACCCAGGCCCTATGGATGCGAAGTTGTCTATGGTAGAAGTCGCCGGAAGCGCCGTCGTGCACAATCCAAAGCGGCACCCCGGCGGCTCAAGGCGTCATTCCGGTAGGCGCCCAAGCCGTCTGCACCGCTTCGGTGGGCTCGGCGGGGGTTCCGGGCACCATTGTGACGGGCAGGGTGATATTAAGCGGCGGCCAGAGCTTCCCGTTCACTGCGTCGGTCAAGCCGTAGCCGGGAGGCTTGAGTCGGCTGGACTGAGGCCTAACATTGTGAAATTTGGCCCAAACCACGTGGTGTATTTTAGCCACGGCCGACCTCTTGAGGCTGGCGGAGAGGGACGGGGTCGTCAGGAGGGCCGTAGCGCTGTACCTTGCCGAAAAGGCGAAGAACGACACGTCGAGGCAGAGAGATCGCCAAAGAGCTTCTGAAAAGACACCCCCTTTCAACCAACACCTTTCTGAATCCTTGGAGCCGGCGGCGTTAGCGCTTGGCGCAACATGAGACTGATTCCGTGGGCCGGCTGGAGGCCGACGTCTTCGGCTGGCGGCCGTGGAACAGACACATGAACGGAGACGGCGGGAGCGGTATTGAATCGGACGCATCGAGTTTAACCGGCGTAGGCACATCTCACAGCCAACACAAGAACCACATCTCCAGCCACGCTAGAAGAATCCGTGGATGGGCCCGCCGGGATTCGAACCCGGGACCACCCGCGCTCTAAGGCTGTCGCGGGTGCGCCTTGTAAGGCTTGTGCGGCCCCTAGGCCTGGGCATCATACCGCTAGACTACGGGCCGTTTTACATATTTCTGCTGGTTTTTAAGCTTGTCTGTCGACGCGTTGAGGAGAGTGGACACCTCGATTGATAGGGTCTTCTGCTGTCTCTTGTAGGTCCCAACGGGGCGGTGAAGTTGTCGTAACTCCGCATCACATAGATGTAGGAAACGGTGCTGGGCGTATCGACATCTCCGTTCTCTTCGATGCGGCGATGGCTTATCAACGAGACCTTAAACGTAGCATACACCAAGCGGACTTTGCGAGACGGCTTTTATCCACATATCTCTATCCAGGGCTTACATATTCAAGGCGGCTGAGAGCTATAATTTAAGATATGAATCCATGATGTCGTTTCATGACTCTGCATATGGACATCCCGCCGCCTAAGGCGCTAGCCCCCGCCTAACAACTGCGCCGAGAAAGAAAGCCACCTCAGCGCTCTCTAAATGTTTAAGGATTCTAGAAGATACGGCGTCTTAAGTGACGTTGTTGGTATCTCTCGTCAAATTAAGTGGGCGATATCCTACTCGCCGCGTCCGCCTGCCCACACCACGGTGTCCGTTTCGGGGTCCCAGACGACGGTGTAGCCGTCTATCCTGATTCTCAGTCTGCCCCGCCTCACCGCTATGAGGTATCCCCTGACTCTTCCAGTCTCTACGTCGATCAACAGGCGGTTGCCTGCCACGTCTACTCTGAGGGCTTCGGCGAGTTTCGACTTGCGGAACTGCTCGGCTACCTGGGCTAGGTCCGTGGCCATTAAATGGCGGGTATGCGCTTAACCATTGGACTCCTGACCTTCATTATGATTTTGAAGTTGCAGTAGGGGCACCTGATGCCGGGCAATATCTCCATTTCAGACTTGGAGAACACCCTGCCGCAACGCATGCAGACATAAAGCTTTCTCTCCTCAACCACTACGCTGTAAACGTCACCCTTTATAAAGTTTGCCGCTGTGACCAGATGGTTTATTCTGCAACAATTTAGTGAGGCGGCAGTTACATACGTCCAACGCCAGCCCGTTGCAGCGTCTCCCTCTACACATCGCCACTGAATGCCGCGCTCTAGACATAGATCTCGCGCTTCTTCTGTACAATGATCTGGGCTATCTGACCTCCTCACTGCCCTAAAGGGTTCCCCCTTTGGGCGGTTCACAGGCGCCCTCGCCCGGCCTTCAACAGCTCCTTGGGTAGGGGTCATGAAGCTACCCGGGCCAGCGCCGCGGGTCATCAACCCCCAGCAGGGACCTACTGCAGAAACGTCTATCTTTAAAACCCCGCCCTGAATGGCGTGGCTTTCGCCTGCTGTAAAATTTTGTCAACGCGGCACCGGCCCTTCGGACTAAGGCTCGGCGCCGTGTTCGGCATGGCCACGCGCCTAATGCACGCCGTTAAGCCCGCGCCCAATGCTCAGCGAAGGCCCCGGCCGACCTGCTCGTCGACGCATATCTGTATAAAAATGTGGGAGTTTGTATTAACAAAAACGGGAGTGAGAGTCAACTCAAATAGGGGCTCAGGTAGAAGTAGGCAGAGTCGCCAGTTCTGTTGTGTACGTAGACGCACCTGCTGCCGTTTGCGACGGCCTTCTGTATGACGTAGCCCACCTTGTCCGGCGGCGTGTTTAGGACAATTGTGCACACCCTGTCGGGCGCCACAGAGGAGTAGTTCAGGTAGCTGAAGTTTACGTACACCTCCAGAGGCGACTCAAACACCACTATCTTATCCGCAATCCTGAAGAACCTCGGGTCTATGTTGGTGCCGGGGTTAAGCACGACGTACCTGCCAAGGCTCTTGGCTCTTCTGTATATCGAAGAGTAGTAGCCATAGGTCTTCAGGCTTGTGGACACCTCGTCTATGAAGAAGCCGTCAACGTTGTAGAACCTTATC
>JAEMPK010000120.1 GCA_022759345.1 Pyrobaculum sp.
GGCGGCGGCCTCGACATCTTGAAGGTGGCGCAGAAAATCGGCATGTCCTACGACGGCGAGTGGCCCGCCGCTATAGTGTTCTTCGATTTGCAATGCCCCTACTGCGCCCAGCTCTTCAGGTACAACTACACCCTCTTCCAGGGGCATAAGTTGGTTTTAGTAGACCTAGTAGTCCATCCCGACGCCCTGCCGGCGCACGAACGGCTACACTGCCTCTACCAGACCTCCCCAGCAGAGGTTATCCCCACTCTTAGAGTCGTCTACGACAGATTCCTGGCCCAAGACCCCAACTACACTTCCGTATTGCCACAGAGTCGGTGTCCCTTCGACGCATCAGCTGGTCAACAACTGGCGACGTTGTTGGCCGGCCAAAACGTGGGGACGCCGATGGTGGTTGTGGTTTATCCCAACGGGACCTACACCCTGGTGGTCGGCTACAACCCTGCCGAGATAGCCAAGGCGCTTAAGGGGTGAGAGAGTTTCTTTTCCCCCGGTCAGTAGCTGTCGTAGGCGCTTCTCCCAAGGCCGACACTATCGGTGGCCAGATCTTAATCCAACTGCTTAAGGGATTCCAAGGAAGAACGTATGCGGTAAATCCCAAGTATAGGACTGAGAAAATCGGCGGCCAGGAGGTTCAGTTCTACAGCAAGGTTACACATCTCCCAGAGACGCCGGAACTTGTGGTCGTGGCCACTCCTGCAAACACAGTGCCGCAGGTGGTGGAGGAGGCCGGCCAAGCGGGGGCTAGGGCCGTCGTGGTGGTGTCAGGCGGCTTCGCCGAGGTGGGACGGAGAGATCTCGAGGACGAATTGATAAATGTGGCGAGGAAATACGGCGTTAGGGTGCTTGGACCTAATTGTGTGGGCGTATATAACGCCTTCAATGGACTAGACACCATGTTCCTCCCGGCGGAGAAGGCAGCTAGACCTCCCCCAGGCCCCGTGGCCTTTCTTAGCCAAAGCGGCGCGGTGATGACCGCCGTGTTGGACTGGGCCGCCGAGGAGGGAGTGGGCGTCGGCATAGCGGTGAATTTTGGCAACAGAGCAGACGTGACCGAGAGCGATTTTCTCCAGTACCTAGACGAGGTGGAGGAGGTGAAGACGGTCGCGTTGTACCTCGAAGGGTTTAGATGGAGGGGAGACGCCGCCAGGTTTCTAGCGTCGGCTAGAAGGATGAAGAAGCCTGTGGTGGTGTATAAGGCCGGCCGGGGGGCCGACTCCACGAGAGCAGCCGCCTCTCACACGGCGGCTATGGCTGGGAGCTATGAGATGTACAAGGCGCTTTTCAGACAGGCTGGCGTGGTGGAGGTAGACGACTTGGTGGAGCTCTTCGACGCGGCTAAGGCCCTCGCCATGTATAAACCTGTCAAGGTAGAGAAGGTGCTCGTGGTCTCGTCGTCAGGCGGCATGGGGGTCCAGATAGTAGATGCGTTAAACGCGGCGGGTTTCTCAGTGCCGGAGCTCCCTAGGGAGGCTCAAGAGGAGTTGAGGAGACTTCTCTCCCCGATAGCCGCGGTCTCCAACCCCGTTGACTTGACCGGCGGCGGCGTAGATGAACACTTCGGTGCCGCGCTTGAAGTGGGACTTAAATACGTCGACGCGGCTGTGGTGGCCGCTTTGATACATCCCCCAGGCTACAGCGCCAAAACGGCCGATTATATATTAGCCGCTTACGAGAAGTGGGGCAAACCCATACTAGTTGTGAGCTTCGGCGGCTCTCCCCAGGTGAAGACGTTGGAGAAGAAACTAAGAGGGAGACTTGTGGTGGTGAACACGCCTAGCAGAGCCGCTAAGGCGTTGTCAGCTGTAGCGTTTTACGGCTCTAAAATATATAACAGCGGCGACAAGCGACGGCAAAAGCATGAGGCTGGCCAAGGCGTAGATAGTGGGGTCTCCCCGGCCTCTGGCGGCGTAGCTCCACAGTAGTACAGGGGCTGTCACAAACTCAGGGCTTGTGGTGAAGGCGGTTTTGACGTAGGTGTCAAAGGAGTTGGCGAAGACTATTAAAAACGTCGCGACGAAGGCTGGCATTAATATGGGCATGACCACAGCCGTCATGGTCTTGAGCTCGGAGGCGCCAAAGATACGCGCCGCCTCCACGGCGCTTCTACTGACGTACGCCATGTATGGGGCTAGGAGGACGTGAGCCATGGGGAGAGTGTAGGCGAGATGCGCCAAAAAGACGCCGACAGGCCCGAAGAGATCCACCCCGACGTAGGTTTTCACGAGCCACAACGCCGCCGCGAAGGACAATGCTTCAGAAACCTCAGGCATCACCACGGCGACTTGAGAAATAGTCAGATACTTATCTTGCCGTAGCACGTACGCCATGAACATCCCAAGTAGCGTAGCTGTGAAAGACACGGCGAGGGCCACTACGACGCTGTTGAAGACCGCTTGCCATGCCTGATCCCATCTCAAGAGCTCTTGGTACCATCTCAAGGTGAAGCCGCCCCAGACGTAGGGCAGCTTGCTGTTGTTAAAAGAGAGGGCCACCATGACGCCTATGGGGACGTAAAGCGCCGCGGCGAGGGCCCAGGTGTAGAGGCGGAGGGGTCTCATATCGATATGGAGCGGATGGTCCTTACCACCACGTAGGTGGCCAGGAGCGACAAAGCGGCGAGGACAAGCGAGAGGACGCTTCCGCTGAAGAAGTCGCGGGCCTTGAAGTAGAGATCCCATACGTAACTGCCGAAGGTGTAGACCTTCCACGCGCCGAGGACAGCTGGCATTACCACTTCGCCCATGGCGAAGAGAAATATTAGTATAAAGGCGGCGGCGACCCCCGGCATAGTTAAGGGAAGCTCAACCCTAAAGAAGGCCTGTAGCCTAGAGGCCCCCAGAACCCTCGCCGCGGTGACAGGCGTCTCGCTCAGCTTCTCCACAGCGGCGTAAAGCGTGAGGAGGGCGTAAGGCAGGTATTCGTAGACCATCCCCACCAACACGCCGGCGGCGGTGCCCCATAACGCGATGCCGGTGAACTTCTCCACAATGGCGAAGAGCGCCAGGAGGGAGTAGGCCTTTAGGAGCGTCCCCACCCAGAGAGGCGCCGTCAAGAGGGCAAACTCAAACTCGGAGCCGTACTTGGCAAGGTAGTACGCGGCTGGGTAGGCCACCGCGATGGCCACCACGGCGGTGGCCGCCGCCAGCAGGAAAGTCGTCGCAACCATGGAGAGAGACGGCAACTTGAGCTCGCCGCCGCCGGAGATGTAATACCCCAACGCCAAAAAGGGGACGTAGAACAGTAAAACGACGGAGGCGAAGGCCGCTAGGGCAACTCGCCTTATCATTCTGCTACGAAATAGACGTCTTTGGCGTCGAAGCCGAATTCCACCACGTCCCCCACCGCTATGGGGGTCTCTAAATCTACATACGCCTTGAATATGTGGCCGTTGCTCTGGATCTCCACCTTGAGGTAGTGCCATAGAAAGGTTATATCGATGACCTGTCCCTTGAATTTGTAGGTGGGGCTGTTGCCTATCACCACATCCTCGGGTCGTATAACTGCGTAGCCCTCTCTTGTTCCGCCTAGAAGAGATGCCGGGATTATGTTCGCCTCGCCGAAGAACTCAGCTACGTATCTATTCCTTGGCTTTTTGTAAAGATCCACCGGCTTCCCCACCTGCACAATCTCGCCCGCCCGCATCAACGCAATCCTATCCCCCACCTCCACCGCTTCAAACCTGTCGTGAGTCACGTAGATGAGAGTGAAGCCCAGCTTGTTGTGTAAAATCTTCAACTCCTCCAGCAACTGGTTTTTTATGTCTAGGTCTATGTGGCTAAAGGGCTCATCTAGGAGCAGGACCTCCGGCTGAACCACTAGGGCTCTGGCAAGCGCCACGCGTTGTTGCTGGCCGCCGGAGAGCTGATATATCTTCCTCCCCATAAACTGCTGAGGCTCTAGACGAACCAGCTCCAAGGCCCACATGACCTGTCTCCTCACCTCCTCCTCCGGTAGCCTCTTCAACCTAAGTCCAAACGCCACGTTTTCAAACACGTTAAGATGTGGAAACAAGGCCAAATCCTGGAAAAGCATAGAGATCCTCCGCTTGTCCGGCGGGAGATCAGTTACATCTTTTCCTCCTATGTAGACCCTCCCGTGGGCAACGGGCGTCAGCCCCGCCACGGCCCTCAATAAAGTTGACTTGCCAGACCCCGAGGGGCCTAGGATGACAAGCCCTTCGCTAGTCTCAACGTAGAGGTTGACGTTTTTCAACGCCAAAAAGTCGCCGTATTTCACCGACACATCTCTAAGCTCCACCGAAAGCCCCACGCCACCCCCATAAAGACAGTATAAAAACTAACGCCCGGTAATACCTGTCCCAGTGCCGCTATAACAAGTTGACTAAAAACTGTTATAAAGGAGATAAAATTTTACTGTTATGAACTTAGGAAGACTTCTTCTATTAATTGGGTCTCTGCAATTTATAATTGCGATGCTCGCCGCAGAACAGCTCTACCCAGGCTACAGCCCCCTCCACAACTACATAAGCGACCTCGGCGCCTTAAAGGCCCCAACCTCACTACTCTTCAACTCCAGCGTCGTCATCCTCGGCCTGCTAGGCATGGCGTCGGCCTTCCTCCTAAGACATGAGCTAGGCCGTCTAGGGGCGTTGGTGCTAGCGGTGGCCGCCGCAGGCGCAGTGGGCGTCGGCATATTCCCAGAGGACTACGGAACACCCCACGTAGTCTCGGCGCTCATCACATTCCTCCTAGGCGCAGTGGCCGTGATCATAATGGGGATCAGACGGGGAGGTGTGTATAAGCCCTTGGGCTTGGCCATGGGGGCGGTTTCGCTGGCGGCTCTGGCTTTATTCGTGCCTAGAGTCCAGACGCCTCTCGGCATCGGCGGCGTGGAGAGGCTCATAGCGTACCCAATCCTTATATTTCTTATAATATACGCCATAGGTGGCGAAAAGACTAGTTAAAGTAGTCGCGGCCATACCCGCCGGCCACCGCCATTTAAGAATGGCGCTCTTTTTCGACGATGGAGAAGTGGTGTTGCTAACCGAGGCCCTCGCCGCCGGCATAACACGCGCCTATGTAGACGTCGTGACGCACCCCACGAGGAGGGGAGTCGTCCTCTGTGTCCAGGAGGTACAGGGCAAACCCGGCTACGCCAAGACGCAATTAATCGAGTGCGGAGGCGAGGAGGAGGCGGTAAAAGAAATAGAAAACCTCCTAAAGCTCGCCGACTAGAGATTAGAAGGCCTGCAGAACGCAAGCCGCGCAGAGGCCGTCTTTTTCACCTCTTCCGGATTAGCGGAGCCCGCAGTAGGCCTCCGCAGTGCTTGTTCTACGTTTAGCAACTGGGCGGCCCCCCTCTTTATCTGTTCTGCCACTTGGAAGTAGGCGGTACGGAAGGGAGTCCCCCTAAGCGCGATGGCCTCCGCGGTGTCCGACGACGTGGTGTAGTACCTCTCGGCGTCTTGCCTAGACTTGACGCAGTTGAACTTCATCTTTTCCAGAAAGTCTGCAAACACCTCGAGCCCCTCCTCTGCAATCCTCAAAACGGCCCAGAGATGCCGCGTGGCCTCCTGGAGGTCGAGGCTGTAGCCCATGCCTATCTTCGCCGCCACGGCGTGCAACGCCACGAGGTGCCCCAGCGCCTCCGAAGCCCTGGCCCTAAACACCTCAAGCGTTACGAGGTTGCGTTTATGCGGCATGATGCTACTCGTCGAGACGTGGTCGTCTGGCGCCTCCACATACCCCACCAGAGGGCTATTCCACCTTATGAAGTCGTCCACGGCCCGCGACAGCTCGGCCAGGAAGGAGGCCACGACGGAGGCTAGAGCCAACGCGAAGAGCCTCCCCCCAGAGGCGTAGAGGGCGTTCTCCACCACGTCCTCGAAGCCCGCCAGCTTCGCAAGCCTCCGCCGGTCGATGGGAGTCTGGACTCCGCCCGCCGGCCCCGCGCCGAGGGGAGAACGCTTGAGCAAATCCTCCACGGCCTTAAGCACGTGGAGGAACTCGGCCACAGCCTCGTCCACCGCCAGTAGGTAGTGGCCGAAGGTTATGACCTGCGCGGGCTGGAAATGTGTGAAGCTTGGCATGACGCAGTCCGCGTACTCCAAAGCCCTCTTCGCCAAGACACATCTAAGCCTCTCCGCGGCCCGCCGCAATGTCCCAACGCGCCGGAGGGCCGCCAGCCTAATCGCGGCGGCGACGTGGTCGTTACGAGACCTCCCAAGCCCAACCCAGCCCCCCACCTCCTCTCCTAGCCTGTCGATAAGCCACTTCTCCAACGCCTCGTGCACGTCTTCAAACCCGCCCTTGACGAGTTCGGCGGGGTCCACCTCTCTAAGCGCTTTAAGGATCGCCTCAGCCGCCTCCCGCGGCACGGCGCCTACCTCGGCGAGGTGTTTCACATGCGCCTCCATCACCTTCACCACCTCCTCGGCGATCTCCACGTCGTCTTGAAGGCTGGACGTGTACCGCCTCACCAACTCCCCGCCTCCACCTATCCAAGAACGGTAGAACCCCATCGACCTAATTCACGTGATTTCTATTCTTTCTGTTAAAAGCTCCGTGCCGCATCTCGGGCAGCAGTAGGTAATTACGACGTACCGCTTAGTCTGATTCTTGCGGTTGCACTCCACGGGTTTCACAGGCCTCTTGCAGTTGGGACACACCACGGTTCGTTGCCCCATCGCCTGCTAGAAAAACGTACATTATATAACCCTTACCCAGTTATATAGACTATAAAATGTTACCTTTACGGCGGCGGAGAGCTGTAAGGGAATGTAGACTCCACATTTCGATAAAGCCTCTCGCCTCCTCGTCTGTGGGATACCACCCTGCGCTGTAGTCGGCGAGCTCCTTGCTGTAGCCCCCGAAGGGCGACTCGCGGCCCACCACCCAGAGGCCGCCGCGGTACAGCTTCACCTTGACCTCCCCCGTGACCCACTTCTCCATCTCCTCGGCGGCCTTCTCCAAGGCGGCTCTCAAAGGCTCTACCCAAAGCCCTTGGTACACCAAGTCTGCCCACTGCGGGTCGAGGACGTAGTGTTTAAACCTAAGCTCCCTCGGCGTCAAGACCAGCTTCTCTAAGTCTCTGTGGGCGTGGAAAAGCACAACGGCGGCGGGCGCCTCGTACACCTCCCGGCTCTTAAACCCGACGAGTCTGTTCTCCACATGGTCTATCCGCCCTACGCCGTTTGCGCCGCCGATGTGGTTAAGCGTTGATATAAGCGATACTAGGTCCATCTTTTCGCCGTTGATAGACACAGGCAGACCCCTCTCGAAGCCGATGATGAGGTACGTTGGCTCAGCAGGCGCCTTCTCCGGCGACACGGTCCACTTAAAAGCCTCCTCAGGTGGCTCGGCCATGGGGTCGTCCAGAGGGCCGCCTTCGATGGACCTAGACCAGAGGTTGTCGTCGATGCTGAACTTCTTATGCTCTTCGCCGACAGGCAGGCCGTGGCGCCGGGCGTACTCTATCTCTTCGCTCCGCGTCATACCCCAGATCCTCGCCGGGGCGATGAGCTTCAAGTCGGGCGCCAGCGCCTTCACCGTCACGTCAAACCTCACCTGGTCGTTGCCTTTGCTGGTGGAGCCGTGTGCCACAGCGTCTGCGCCGACCCGCCGCGCCACCTCCACCACCTTCTCCGCAATAAGAGGCCGGGCTAAGGCGGTGCCAAGCGGATACACACCTTCATACATCCCGTTCATTAAGACGGCGCGTGATATATATACCTCGGCGAACTCCCGCTTGGCATCTACATAGAAGTGTTGCACGGCGCCGGCCTTGTACGCCCTCTCCTCGATCTTAGAGAAGTCATCCTCCTGGCCGACATCCACCGTGACTGTGTAGACCTCAGCCCCGAACTTCTCAGAAAGCCACTTAATCGCGACAGTGGTGTCTAAACCGCCGGAGTATGCGAGGACTATCTTGCTCGCCCCGATTTACTCGCCATAGTCCTCCACGTCTCCCTTGAACTCCTCAAGGACGACCGACCCGCCCTTAATCCTCACTATATACCTGGCGCCGCAGGTGGGGCAACTGGCTATTTCGCCGTCTATCACATCCTCCGGAAGCTCAAACTCTGTGCCGCACACCTTACATTGTACTACCAGTTTTTGACTTGCCATAAGCATAAAAACTTACCTGGTATAAAAATTTTTTCTCACTACAACTTCTTTATAAACATTTACAACTATCTATATATTTCTCACTATATGAGTTCCAGCTCCGCCGAGGGCCGCATCTATAGGCGAGTCCACGAGGCCGCTGGAGATCACCACCTCAATGCCCAGCTTCGCCGCCTCCGCCGCCATGAGCAGCTTCCTCTTCATCCCGCCCCGGACCTCTTCGCTCTTCGTAAGCGCCTCCGCCTCCTCTGGCGTTAGCCGCGGCACCACCTTGCCCCCGACGATGAGGCCCTCTACGTCGCTTAGGAGGATAAGCTTTTCCGCCCTCAGCTCCCGGGCCACATCGAAGGCGAGCTGGTCGCCGTCTACGTTGAGAAGCTCGCCCCGCTCAGAAACCGCTATGGGCGAGAGAACCTTAAGCGGAGGAGGCCTCAGCTTCTCCACGGCGACTGAGGTTATCCTTCCCACGTACCCGCCGTCTACAACCCTCTGCCTACCCCTCTCGTCGACTATCAACACCTTCTCTTTACGTTTCGCCTTCACCACGCCCATGTCGGCGCCTGTGAGCCCCAGCGCCTCTACGCCGAGGGCGTGGAGCGACGAGACGATCTGCTTGTTTATCCAAGACATGGCCATGACGAACACCTTAAGCGTCTCCCAGTCCGTGTAGCGGCTCACCAAGCCGCCGGGGTGGGTGAGGAACTTCGGCTCGATGCCCATCTTCTTCAACAGCTCGTTCACAAGACAGCCGCCGCCGTGCACCACCACAGCCCTATCTGCATACTTGGGCAGGTTCTGCACAACCTTGCTGAGGTCTTTACACGCCACGGATCCGCCTATCTTTACCACTATCATACAGGCGCCAGCGGTATCTGCCTAAGCCCCTCGTCCTCCGGGAAACCCATGGCCACGTTGAAGGCCTGCACCGCCTGGCCAGAGGCGCCCCGCACCAAGTTGTCTATGGCGGAGAAGGTCACCACCCTGTTCAGCCGGGGGTCCAGCTCAAAGCCGACGTCCACCAGGTTGGAGCCGAGGATGTACTTCACGTTGGGGTACCTGGCCAACCCCAGCCTGTCGCGGATGATGCGGATGAACTTAGAGTCGCCGTAGAGCGCCCGGAAGTACTTCCACATGTCGGCCTCCGCAGGCAACTTCTCCACGTAGACGTGGCCTGTGGCGAAGATACCCCTAACCAAATCCACGGCGTGGGGCGTAAATGCCACCTTGATCTGCCGGTCCGCCAGTCTGCTGAGCTCCTGCTCGATCTCCGGTATGTGGCGGTGGTGCACAGGCTCGTACGGCCTCACCACATACGTCCTAAGGCTGTGGAGGTCTGCGACCGAGCCCTCCGCCCCGGCGCCGCTGGAGCCGATCTTGGCGTCCACCACAGGCGGCACGTCGCGGATCAGGCCGAACTTGGCCAGAGGCGCCAGCATGAGGATTGAGGCGGTGGCCATGCAGCCCGGCACCGCCACAAGTCTAGCCCCCACGAGCTCCTCCCGGTGGAGCTCCGGCTGGCCGTAGACCGCCTTTTGCAACAGGTCCGGGTATGGGTGCGGCTGGGGCCACCTGTACCACTCCACGTAGGCGTTCGGGTCCTTGAGCCGGAAGTCGGCGCTTAGGTCGAAGACGGCCACTCCCGACTCGTAGAGCTTAGGTACCCACTTCACAGACTCGCCGTGGGGCAACGCCAGGAACACCACGTCGGCCTTCAACGCCGCGTCTATAGAAGGCTCCACGAACTTGAGCTGGGTGAAGCCCCGGAGGTTTGGATGGACTCTGTAGACGTACTCCCCCTTGAACTTCCTCGAAGTGGCGCAGACCACCTCGACGCCGCTGTGTTGCAACAACAGCCGCAACAGCTCGCCGCCGGTGAAGCCCGAGGCCCCGACTACGCAGACCCGCTTCATACCAGCTCAGCCACCGCCGCCGCCTCCTCGCGCGTCTCCACGGGAGGCACGGGGTCCACGTCGATTACGTATAGCCTCCCCCCGTAGTCGCCGAAGGTCACCCTGGCGTAGAGAAGCCCCAGCTCCTTAAGCACCTCCGCCGCAAGCCCCTCTGCGTTTTTCACCGTGGCGAACACCGTCACGAGGCGGTGCGGCCTCGGCACCACCACAGACACCTTGGCCAGCGGGTTCCGCATATACATCCTGTGCTCCACCACGCTCTTAGCCCCCTCCACGCTGGTGACAACTCCGTCTAAGCCGAGCCGCCACGCCGTCATCAGAAGCCAAGGCCTCTCCACCTCCACCTTCTCCACCGAGAAGTCCGAAGACACCACAGCAAACGGCGGGCCGAACTTAGGAAGCCACGTCAGCCTGTTAAGCGCAGAGAGAACAGCGCCGTAGGGATTTATGCTACGCGCCGACATCGCGCCGTATACAACAGACGCGTAGGGATTCCCCACCCTAAGAAGAACCGTGCCGTACAGCCCATGGATAGGTGTCTCGGAGACATTTAAGACGACTGGCTTAAAACCTCTAGAAGTCAGCGCCTCAGCTATATATTTCTCAGAAACAGTGGGGCGATCTGTGACGATGTAAATCGCCCCACTTTCCCCTCTGGCCCCACATCCATACCCCCCACCTCAGGTCACTATATAAATCTTTCTCTTTAATACAAAGACGTAATAGGGGCCCCAGAAGCACACGGAGACTACAAGGGGCGGTGAGCCGAACTTGAGGACGTCCACTATGAGGTGGAGGGGTGGACGGTTATTCTCTTAACTATATAGATTTTCTGATTAGGCGATCGCTCTACCTAAGCCACGGAGTGACAGACACCGAGGCGGAGAGATGCGGCGTCGAGGGATGTGAAAATCTTAGTTAACGAGTGGCGCTTATCGACGTGCGTTCGATGTAGTTATCTCTTTGGCGAGGTAGAAGAGGTGGACGAACTTCAAGCGTTGCACGTCAAGTTTTTGTTGCTTATTACAAAAATCTCTCAAAACCAGAAAGGTTATTAAACGGAGCTTTTTTCACTGCCATGAAGGGGATTTCGGGGACAGTTATCTTAGGTGTATAAACTGCGGCTCGGCGTATCCCGCAGACTATAGACTATTCCGATGTCCACGGTGCGGGGGGCTTCTTGAAGTGGTCGTGAGGGAGAAGTACTGGAACCCGAGGGGGAGGGGCGTGTGGCGCTACGCCTCAATGCTCCCCCTGAGAAGCGGCGTCTCGATGGGAGAGGGCTGGACTCCCCTCGTCAAATCTAACCTAGACGGCGGCTTATATATAAAATTCGAAGGCGCCAACCCCACCGGCAGCTTCAAAGACAGAGGGATGGCGCTCGGCGTCACTGTGGCCAAGGAAAGCGGCGCCTCTAAAGTGGTGGTGGCCTCCACCGGCAACACCGCCGCCTCAGCCGCCGCCTACGCCGCCAGGTCCGGGCTTAAGTGTTATGTTGTTCTGCCGAGGGGGAACGTGGCGAGGGGGAAGCTGATGCAGGCGGCGCTCCACGGCGCGGAGCTGGTCATGGTAAACGGCCTCTTCGACAAGGCGCTTGAGTACGTGTTGAACTACGGCACGAAGTACGCCTACCCGCTCAACAGCTTCAACCCCTGGCGTCTCGAGGGGCAGAAGACCCTCGCCTTTGAGGTGTACGAAGAGCTGGAGTGCCCCGACTACGTGGTGGTGCCGGTGGGCAACGCCGGCAACATATCGGCCATCTGGAAGGGCTTCAAAGAGCTGGCCGAGCTGGGGCTCTGCAGAAAACTCCCCAAGATGGTGGGGGTGCAGGCGGAGGGCGCCGCCCCCCTGGCCAGGGCGTGGGAGAAGGGGAGGTCTGAGCCTTTGTTTGTAGACGAGCCGGAGACCGTGGCAACCGCCATAAAGATAGGAAAACCTATAAATTGGCCAAAGGCCTTCGCCGCCGTGAGGGAGTCCGGCGGCTTCTTCGTGACGGTGTCCGACGCCGAGATCCTAAAGGCGCAGAGGCTTTTGGCGTCGAGAGACGGCATCGGGGCCGAGCCGGCGGGCGCGGCGTCTGTGGCCGGGGCGCTTAAGCTCAGGCTAAGCGGCACCGTCGTCGCCGTGGTGACGGGCCACGCCCTTAAGGACCCCGACGTGGTGGAGATAAACGCCAGAGAGGTTAAAAACGCCGATGAACTTGTGGCGTTGCTGGAGCAATGAAGCCTGTGGTCAAGATAGGCGGCTCCCTCCTCAGGTCAGCCAGCGACTTCATAAAGGCGGCCGAGTTCATCTTGTCGTTTAAAGAGCCGCCGGTGGTGGTGGTCTCGGCGATAAAAGGCGTCACAGACATGTTGCTGGAGCTTGAGAAGACCAGGAGCTACCTCATGTACGAGGAGATTCTGCATCGACACCTCGCCGTGGCGCGGCCGCTGGGCGTCGAGGAGGCTGTGACGCCCCTTTTGAAGGAGCTTGAGGAATCTCTCAGGTTGCCCCGGGCCGAGTGGACCGCCGACCACTTCGCCTCCTTCGGCGAGAGGCTCTCCGCCGCGATCCTCTACGCAGTTCTGCGGCGCGCAGGGGCGAAGGCCAGCCTCTACGTGGCGCCCATACGGACAGACAGCAAATTCGGCAACGCCGAGCCGCAGAGGCTGGAGGCGAAAGACGAAATAGCCGAGCCCGGCGTCGTGGCTGTGGTCACGGGCTTCATCGGGAGAGATGGAGAAGGCCGCTTCACCACGGTGGGGAGAGGCGGAAGCGACTACACCGCCACCTACATCGGGAAAGAGATAGGCGCCAGGAAGGTGTCGTTAATTACCGACGCCCCTGGCGTAATGACGACAGACCCCCGTGAGGTGGAGGACGCCGCCGTGCTCCCTTTCCTCTCCATACAAGAGGCCGTGGAGGCGGCCAAGGTAGGCGCGAAGAACTTCCACCCACGGACCTTCCTCCCGGTGGTAGAGGGGGACATGGCTGTGGAGGTTAGGAACTACCACAGCAGGGGCACTTTAATCGCCAACATCTACCCGCCGCCTCCATACAAGATAGTGACGAAATGCGGCCAAGGCAGTTGCGTAGTGGGGCTCGCCGCCTCCGACTTGACGAAGCTGGGCGGGACCCCCCTCGGCAGATACAGCGTGCGGCTGAACATTCCGCCCCGGCAGGCCCACGAATTCTTAGTCAAGCCGTATATCAAGTATATATACTGGTAGGAGGGGTTATATAATGGACCGCCTTAAGGTATATATCATAGGCGCCACGGGGCTTGTGGGCCAGCGGTACGTGCAGCTCCTCGCCAGCCATCCGTGGTTCGAGATCGTGGGGCTCGCCGCCTCTGAGAGAAGCGCAGGCAAGACGCTGAGCCAGATCGGCTGGGTGCTGGAAGAGCCGCCGCCCCCCCAGGTGGCCGACATGAAGATAGAGAAAATCGACGTGGACAAGATACCTAAGGTGGACTTCGTCTTCTCCGCGCTCCCCAGCGAGGTGGCGGCCAAGGTGGAGCCCGAGCTTGCGGCGCGGGGACACACGGTGGTTTCAAACGCCAGCAACATGAGGATGGACCCCGACGTTCCTCTGGTCGTGCCGGAGATAAACCCAGAGGACCTCGGCTTGTTGGAGCGGCAGAGGGCGGAGAGGGGCTGGAGAGGCGCCGTGGTGAAGAAGCCCAACTGCACCACCACCATCCTCAACCTCCCCCTCAAGCCCGTGCTGGACGAGTGGGGCATAGAGAGGATACACGTGGTCACCATGCAGGCGCTGAGCGGCGCGGGCTTCGCCGGAGTCCCCAGCGTGGCCATTATCGACAACCTCATACCGTACATACGGGGCGAGGAGGACAAGGTGGTTGCTGAGACCAAGAAAAT
>JAEMPK010000060.1 GCA_022759345.1 Pyrobaculum sp.
CAGCTCAGCAAGACCTTCGACCAAAACGGCTTCGTCTCTGCCGTGTACGCGGGGCCTGACGTCTCTAAGATAACTTTGGTAAACACCGCGAAAGACCAAATAGAGGTCAAGGTGAGGGTCACCTACACCTACGTGAAGGCCAGCTACGTCCCGCTCAACGGAGACACCACTATCGAGATCAACGTGCCCGACGGCAAGCTGGCCCAAGGCTTCAACGCCATGGCTAGAATCACCATCGAGCCTTACGCTCCGTTTGTGATCAAGGCCGTTGAGAGGCCGGACGGCACTCCTGCCACCGTCTACAGAGTGGAGCCGAAGGTGGTGGAGATAAACACGCCAGGTAAATACAAAATCGCCATCGCCCAAGGCCAGCCTCTGCCCGCCGCCCTGTTGGTGAAAAGTCTCTCTAAGCAGACCGCCTCCGTGGCGCCCAACGGAGAATTCGCCGTCACAGGGGCCGAGGTCGGCGTGCCCCAAGGCTGGAGGTTGCTGGGCTATGTGGTCTTCGCCTACACCGGCGACGCCAACTTGGTGGGCAAGGAGGTAACAGGCGACATAAACATAGAGGGCGGCCTCGTCGACACGGTCACCGACGTGAGCCAGAACATAATCGTGAGAAGCGTCTCCTACCTCATACCGCCTGTGTGGAACTTCAACATCCGCTACAAGATCGCCATAGTCTACGGCGAGCAGTTTAAAGTCTCTACGAACCTGCCCAGCACGGTCTCCGTGATCTACATACCTATAGTGTACAAGGAGGCGCAGGTGAAGTGGCTCCCCGACAGGGCGCTGGTCAACGTCACCGACGACGAGGTGGCAGACGGCCAGTGGACCGCCATAGTGATGCAATTGCCTGAGCTCGCCAAGATAGTGGCCATGAGGACGCCTGGCAACGCCATGATCTCCAACGCCACCGACGTGAAGCTGGTGTGGGGCGGCGGCGTGAGGGTGGCCTCCATCTCGCCTGACGGCAGACAGGCCTACGTGGTGGTGCAGATGGGCGACACCAAGGAGACCGGCACCTACACCTTTATCATCGACTGGAGGCCCATGCGGATACCGGTGGTAGACACCAAGGGCAGGCCGGTGTCGTATCTGTCGGCCGTTGCAGACAAGTTTGAGGCCGCGGCCTCTGCCGGCTATGTGGAGGTCAAGGTGTACAAGCCCGAGCCCTTCACCGTGGACATAAGCTACAAAGGCGTCAACGCGGCGCAGGTGGTGGTGAACTCGCTGATAGCCAACCCGCAGCCGGTGACGCTCGGCATCTACCAGGTGAAGGTGGTGGTGGTCGGCGCGTTGAACCAGCCCATCGCCGAGGCCTCAGTGTCTGTAGACGGATTCCCCGCCTCCGGCAAGACTGACAACGCTGGCGTTGTGAAGTTCCCAGACGTGTTAGCCGGCACCTACAAGATCAACGTAGACGTGGGCGGCAGAGTGAAGGTCAGCGACACGCTTGAGGTCAACGGCGACACTGAGAAGATAATCAAGACGCCTATTGTGGCCATGGTCGGCGGCGTTCCCATCACGACGCTAGACGCCCTAGCCACCGCAGGCGGACTTTCGGCGGCCGGCCTCTACTTCGCACTGACAAGAAGGAAAGAGCCGGTCGCCGAGGTTGAGCAAATCTAGAAACTACGTTTTTACCTTCCTAAACCCTCTTTTCCTCTCTTTCGGTTTTTAAACGGGTTAAACCCTGTATTCTCTTTTTATACAACTCCTTTTTTGTCATGCCCATCATAAGGACCTACATAGATGAAAAGGGCGAGCCGAGGGCACGTATCGTGGAGGAAGACGGCAACTACGTAGTTTCCATGGACGTGTTTAGGGAATTGAAGTCGCCCCCAGCCGACGCGGAGGTCATTCAGATAGACGAGCGGTACAAGATCTACATAAAGAGACTTCCCCTTCTAAGAGGCGTCTCTGAATTTGTCTACTTCCAATTCCTTGGGGGGGTTCAGTTGATAAATATCAAATACATCGGGCCCGACGACCCCGAGGTCGTTATACAAGAGCTAGCCAAGGCCTACCAAGAGGAGGTATCCCAACACGAAAAACCCGGCACCCAGCAGTAGAATAGCCAGAACCTCCGTGGCCTTAGGCTTGTTGTGCCCAGGCGGCGACCTCAGGACGAGCGCCATGTAGGTGAGAGTCACTATCAGGATGTAGATTAAAGTCGCGGCTATTAAAGCAACAAGGGCTTTCACAAAGTCTCGACTTCGTTGTTTTATAAATAGTTGCGTCGTGGCGTATTGTCGTATCTCCACTTCATAGCTTATATACATCAACTCGAAGGTTCATGTGATTATTTTCCATCTTCATCTCTATCAGCCAGACAGATCCGACCCCTGGCTCGAGATGATCTTCCCCGAGCCCTCCGCATCGCCGTATCGACATTGGAACGAAAGGATCTCCCACGAGTGCTACGAGCCGAACGCAGAACTCGGCAACTACAACTGGGTAAACTTCGACGTGGGCCCGCCTCTGCTGAGCTGGCTCAGGCAGAACCGGCCCATGGTGTACATGGCCCTCCGCGAGGCGGATAAGGCGGGGCTCGAGAGGTGGGGCTACGGCAACGCCCTGGCGCACCCCTACTACCACGTCATCCTGCCGCTGGTGCCGCGGCGCGACCGCGACGTCTTGGTCTACTGGGGCGTGGAGTACTTCAAGAGGCATTTTAAGCGGAGCCCCGAGGGCATGTGGCTCCCGGAGATGGCGGTTGACCTCGAGACGCTTGAGGTGCTTGCCGACAACGGTATCGCGTATACCGTCCTCACCCAGAGCCAAGTCAAGGGCAGGAGGGCCGGGGGGCCCTACAAGGTGGTCCTTCCCAGCGGCAGAAGCATAGCTGTCTTCGTGCGGGACGAGAGGCTGTCCGACGAGCTCGCCTTCGGGGGCTTTGAGCGGTTTGTCGAGGCGCTGAGGGGCGCATCTGGCGACGTGGTGGTTGCCCTAGACGGCGAGACCTTCGGCCACCACCAGAAAGGCGCCGAGAAGATGCTGGCTCAGTTTATCGCTCATCACAGAGATGAACTGGCGAACTTCGGCAGGCTGTACGAGAGTGGGTACCGGGGCGAGGTGGAGATAGTGGAGCGGACCTCTTGGAGTTGTCCCCACGGGCTGGGGAGGTGGAGCAGAGACTGCGGCTGCGGCGGGCCCGCCCCCTGGAGAGAGGGGCTGAGGAGGTTGATAGACTGGGTTGGGGAGACGGTTGACAAGGCCTTTGAAGAGCGGCTGGGGCCGGAGGGCTGGCGACTCCTCAGGGAGTACATCTACGTGTTGATGGGCGGCGACAGCTCGGGCTACTCCACAGAGCAGCTAAAGCTTTTGGAGGCTCAGAGGGCTAAGCTGGCGGCGAATACGAGCGATGCGTGGTTCTTCGCCCGCGTGGGGATCGAGTTCGGCATCGCGGTCAAGTGGGCGTTGAGGGCTGTAGAACTTCTCGACGATGCCCAGGCATTAGAAGAACTCATGAGGCGTCTCGGCGAATTTGTAGTAAATGGGAGGACTGCCTTGGCTTTTTGCCCCAGGCTAAGAGGTCCTTTGATGGCGGCAGTTATGTACGTGGCGTTATCGACGGCCGGCCAGACGCCGGAGAAGGTGGGGCCGTATATCGTAAAGCCCGTCGACGACGAATTTGAAGTGGTTGATACACGGACTCGGGAGGCTTTTAGATTTCGACACGACCTCTTGTGGGGGTCTGTAGAAAATTTAAAATAGGGAGCTGAGGAGGCGCCGTGAGGCTTACGGCGTCTTACACCCCCATCTTCGTGGCGCGTATAGGCTCGGGGGCAAGCGCCTTTCTGGTGGCTAAGCTGGCCAGCGGCGGCGAGCTGGAGGCCGGCGTGGTCCTCGCGGCCTATCCCTTTCTGGAGGCCCTCGGCGCGTTGATAGCCGGGCGCTGGGCGGACACCTTAGGCCGCAAGAAGACGTTGGTGCTGGGGTACATCGTCCGGTCGGTCGCCATGATCCTCTTGGCGTTGACGTTTTACGCCTGGAAAACCCCTTGGCTTGAGGCTCTGCTCAACGGCGTGATCGGCTTCACCACGGCGTTTATCCTAACCGCGTCGCTGGCCATGGCGACAGACCTCACCGAGGTTAGAAACAGAGGCGTGGGGATGGGGGGCTTCGAGTTTGTGAACCTCGGTAGCTACGGCGTGGGCTACTTCGTCGGCTCCGCACTCTACGCGGCGTTGCACGGCCCCGCCGCCTACCTCGCCGTGGCGCTCTTCACGGCGGTCGCCACTCCGCTCTTCGCGGCGTTTCTCTCAGAGACCAGACCCGTGGCCCCCGCCGAGGGGAGGTTCCTTCTTTCCGTCCTGCCGCCTTCCGCCGTCGCCCTTCTGCCTGTATGGTTTGCCTTGACCACGATAATAGGCTTGGGGATCTTCGCGCCTAGGGTTCTGCAGGTGGGGAACGCCGGGGGAGGCTTGGCGCAACACATAGTTGAGAGTCTGGGGGAGAGCCTCGTGGTGGGTCTCCTATTCATCGGGGCCTTGGCGGTGCTGGGGGCTGGAGCCATCTTCTTCGGGAGGCTCGCCGACAGGTGGGGCCGCGTGAAGACCTTCAGGCTGGGGCTGGTCGGCGGTCTCCTGGCCTTGGTGGTGCTCAACGCGGCGCTTTACCTCGGCCTCGACCCGGTGGAGGCGGTGGCGTTAACGGGGCCGCTCCTCTTCTTGACCTCGGCCATCGGGCCTAGCATACTGGCGTTGATAGGCGACGAGGCCAACATCATGTACAGAGGCACGGTGATGGGCATCTACAGCGTCGTGATGGGCCTCGGCATAGGCGTGGGCAACCTCCTCGGCGGCTTTGTGGCATCGGCGTACCGCCACGTGGCGCTCAACGGCCTGGCCGCCGCCGCGTTGGGCGTATACGCCGTAATGACGGCGTTGCACGTGGCGTTGCTGAGGACCTACGGCATATATCTGAGAGACGCGGCGCCGCAGGTGGCGCGTTAGGTTTATAAACATCCACAAACGGCTCGTCGTGCTGGGGTGTGTCTTCGACACTACGAGGAGTTCATAAGGTCCGGCTTCTACAAGGTCCACAGTAGAGAGGTTGCTGGGTGTTTCTCTGCGCTTCTCGACAGGCCGGTGGAGGTGGGCGAGGTGGTGCGGCTGGAGGAGCTTATGCCGAAGCCCAGT
Source organism: Pyrobaculum sp. (assembly GCA_022759345.1). Taxonomy (GTDB): domain Archaea; phylum Thermoproteota; class Thermoprotei; order Thermoproteales; family Thermoproteaceae; genus Pyrobaculum. The sequence goes on from JAEMPK010000060.1 coordinate 5,145, forward strand.
CTCCACAGAGTGTTCAACAGCTCTCTCGAGCTCCTCACGGGGGGCTGGCCCACGCCGTTGCTGAAGGTGTCCGGCCCACCCCGCGAGGCGTATGCCAAACTTGAGTGGTTCAACCCCTTCAGCGCCAGCGTGAAGGACAGGACCACCTACTACTTGATTAAGTCGGTTGGGGGCGACCGGCTGGTGGAGGTCTCCAGCGGCAACGTGGCGGTCGCCCTGGCGGCTTTAGGCAACGTGCTGGGCAAAAGGGTGAAGCTCTACATCCCCACGGCGGGGAGGTACGTGGCTCCCCTCCTCGACTTCCTCGGCGCCGAGTATCAGATTCTAGACGTCTCCATGACCGTGGAGGCGCTTGAGCACCTACAGAAGGACATAAGAGAAGGCGCGGTGCATCCAAACCAGTTCGGCAACGACATGAACTTCGTGGCCCACCTCAGAACCGCCGCGGAGCTGGACTGGCAACTGTCGGCTGTGGACAGGAGGCCGGACTACATCGTCGCGGGGCTCGGCACATCTGGCCACGCCTCGGCGCTGGGGTTTTACTTCGGCGTTAGGTACGGCACTAGGCTCATAGGTGTACAGCCCAGAGACTGGATACCGGGCATCCGGCGGGTGGAGACGGGGATGAAGTGGCTTTCTTTGATCAACGCCGAGGTCGTCGACGTGTCGCTGAGGGAGGCGCTGGAGGGGGTCCGGGAGTTCGCCAAGAGGACCGGACTTTTGATAGGGCCCAGCGCCGGCGCGGTGTATAAGGCCTTCACCGCCCAGAGACGCGACGGCGTCTACGTTTTAATATTCCCCGACAACTTGATGAAGTACACACCTCTGCTGGAGCAGTTGCGCTAGGTCCTCTTCTTCAGCACGAGGAGCTCCGTCTACCGTCCGCCGCAGCCGTCCACGGTGACGGTCCCCACCACGTCGTACTGGGCGAGGAGCTTGTCGAGGTCCGGCCCCGGCGACTTGATCCTGATGTTCTTGAGGTCTATGTCCACGGCGCCGCAGGTCAGACACACCCCAACCGCCTTGTCCAACGCGTTGGAGGCGCAGATGTAGCGGGCCCTGGGCGCGAGGTGGGCCACCCTGTCCCAGTCCATCAACGAGTTGAAAACCACGGCGACCGACTTGGCCTGCGGCACTTCGCCCCGGAAGGGCTCCAGCCTCTTGGCGAGCCCCTCCAGCCTCCTCAAAGGCACATTTTCTGTGTAGAGCACAACCTCTCCCCTGTTGATCACAGAGATGGCGTCCGGCGTCAAGACGTCGCCGGCGGCGTCCACTAGGTAGACGCCCTCCAGCTCGGGCAGAAGCTTCTCGAGCCTCACCCTGTGCAGAAGCCCCCGGCACCATGAAGCTCTCCACGTAGCCCTGCCGCCGCAGGGCCACCAACGCCGTCCTCAACGTCCTCACAGCGAGGCCCGTGTCTCTTTGAATCTCTTCGAAGGTGAACTACACCTTGCCGTGGTACACCAGCTCAAAGGCCATGTAGTAAAGCACAAGCCTCTGCGCCGGGGTGAAGCTCGCAGTTACGTCGGTTTAAAAAACTATACGCCGCAGACGGGGCACGAGGGGTTCCGCGCCACCTCCAACACGTCGAAGGCCATATGCTTCAGATCGACGACCAGCAACTTCCCGGCGAGGGCCGGCTTGCCGAGCGCCGCGTTGAACACCTCAAGCGCCATGAGGGAGGCGACGACGCCGGCAGCAGGGCCGAGGACTGGGCAGAAGCCTGCTGTGCATGTAGGCAGGGACTTGAAGCGGCCGAAGAGGTCTTCGAGACAGGGAGTCGCCCGGGGCACCACAGTCGTGACGTGGCCGTACCACTCCTGCACGGCGCCGTGTACCAAGACCCTCCCGCGCCTCACCGCGGCGGCGTTGACCACATGCCTCGCCGCCCAGTTGTCGAGGGCGTCAACTGCGATGTCCACCTCCTTCAGCACCCCCTCGGCGAGGTCCGGGCTTATGGGCTCGGCCACCGGCACCACCTCCACCTCGGGGTTCACCGCCCTGAGCGCCTTGGCGGCGGCCTCGGCCTTGGGCTTCCCCACGTCTTCTGTGGTGTAGAGTATCTGCCGATGCAGATCGGGCAGGGAGACAGTGTCGAAGTCTATGAGCAAGACGCGTTTGAAGCCGCCGCCAACCACGTACCGAGCCACCAAAGTCCCAAGCCCCCCCACGCCGAATACCGCAACAGACGTGTTCCTTATCTTTCTCTGCCCCTCTTCGCCTACTACGGGGATCTGTCTACTGTACCGGTCTAGTACTTTCATTCTTTTACGTAGGCGGCTAAGAGGATTAGGCCGACGAAACTGATGAGGATCTTCTTAAGAAGCGACGCCCCAGCCGCGGAGCCGAAGATCACAACCACCAAGAGTCCCAACAGGGCGAATTTAAGAGCTGAGAAGAACCCCATACGCCATAGATATAGAGAACATATATAACTATTTTTAGAGGGTGGGTAATATGGACCTCTTGGAGCTTCTGCGGCGGCGGGTGGTGGTGGGGCATAGGGGCTATCCCCGGCGGGAGCTGGAGAACACCCTCCCCTCCATCGAGGCGGCCATCAGCCACGGCGCCGACGTGGTGGAGGTGGACGTCCAGGTGACCGCCGACGGCGTGCCTGTGCTGAGCCACGACGAAACGTTGGAGAGGACCTTCGGCGTGTCTCTAAACGTGCGGACCGCCACCCTGGCTGAGGTGAAGAAGGTGGAGAAGGGGAGGTACAAAGTCCCCACGCTACAAGAGGCGCTGGAGGTTGCGGCGGGCCGCGTGGGGATGTTCATAGAGATAAAACACCCAGAAGACACGCCGAGAGTCGTCGAAGTCATCAGGGAGATGGGCGCCGAGAGGTGGACGGCGGTGATAAGCTTCCACGAGGAGGCCCTGGCCGGCGTCGACCTATACAAGGGGCTTGTCTACGCCAAGCCCCCCGGCCGGGTGGCAGACGCGAAGAAGCTGGGGTGCCACCTGGTGCTCCCCCACTTCCGCCTCGCCACGGAGAAAGCCATAGCCTTCGCACACCGCCTCGGCCTCGCCGTAGTGGCCTGGACGGTCAACGACGAGGCGACCGCCGCGCGGCTGTGGAGCGCCGGGATAGACGGCATAGCCACAGACGACGTAGAGAAGATACGAGAAACAAAGCCGCGTTGAGGGTCGCCCAATCAACGCCGCTATGTAGCTGGCGAACTCTAAGATCTTGCCGGAAGCGCTCGGCCCTACCAACGGGCTCACGCCCGGCGCCGGCTTGAGCTTAAGCCGTTAATGTTCTTGAAATTCTTAATCCTCTCCGGAAACACGTACAGAATCGGCGGATGAGGCGCCGGCTGTGCTCTACGGGTGCCTTTAATATTTTTAAACGAATATACCTTTAGGGTTTTGTGATGTGTGGGAGACCTCGCCTGAGTTGTGAGGATTTTGCCGAGTGCTGAGTACAGAGGTTGTCGTATAGAGGGGAATCCACGTCGCTATGATTATATATATACCTCTGGCATGGCCTCCGGCATGGGGTCGTGTGGAGTTTGTTGACGGTGTTGTTGGCGCTCTCCGCCACGTTTATCCGGATGGGTGCGGCTCTCGTGGTTACTGTCGCAGTGGCGTATGCCGTTGGGTACGCCATGTATAGGTCTAGGCGGATCGAGGCGGTGGCTCTGCCTATTCTCGACGTCTTGCAGTCGGTCCCTATTCTCGGCTTTTTTCCGCTTGCCCTATACGTATTTATAACACTGCTACCCGCCGTGGGCGCCGAGCTCGCCGCGGTGTTTCTCATATTCACCTCGATGGCGTGGAACCTCATCTTTGGGGTTTACCAATCTCTCAAGACTCTGCCGAGGGAGTACGCGGAGTACGCCCGGCTTTACCTCAACGAGCGGCTGAGCCTGGGCCACGTCTACGTCCCGGCGGCGCTTAGGAGCGTCTACTACAACGTGCTTATCTCGTGGGCGAACGCCTTCTTCTTCATAACGGCGTCGGAGGTCATCACGCTGGGCACAGAGGTCAAGCTGTTCGGCATCGGGAGCCTCGTGGTGTCTGCCTTCGAGAGCAACGACTACGCCACGGCGTATGTGGGAATTGCGGCTGGCGTGTTGGCCAACCTGGCTCTGTACGTCTTTGTGTTGAGGCGGCTTGTGGAGGAGGTGCCGCAGCCCCCCGCCTACCTGCTTGAGAAGTTCGCCATCTGGGTGAAACACGGCTTCTACGTAGTTCTAGGCGGCGTGGCTCTGTTTCTGGCGTTGGTGATCTACTACGTCTCGCAGTCGCCCATCTCGGCGCCCGTCCTGGAAGATCTCTGGCGCGGCTTCGTCAACTCTCTGCTGGACTCCCCATACACCTTAGCCAGAGTGTTAGCTGTGCTCGGGATCTCTGCGGCGTTGGGTCTGCTGACGTTGGCGGCGGTGGTGAAGAGGCCTAGACTCGAGGTGGGCGTGTTGATCGCTCTTTCTATACTGTCTTCTGTGCCGGCTGTGTTTTTATACCCGCTTTTCGCTTCTTTCGTGAAGGGGGAAGCCCTTGCTCTCCTTCTCCTCATCCCCGGTAGCGTCGTGTATATAGTCTTTAACCTATTGGCGGCTAGACGCGACGTGCCGCTGGAGCTGGTGAAGGCCTACCGAATCGGGGGGGTCGTCTACTATCTCCACGTGTTGATACCTGCCTCGTTCCCCTACCTGGTGACCGGCCTCTTGACGGCTTGGGGCGGCGCGTGGAACGCCACAGTTGTCGCGGAGCCTCTTGCAGACGTGACAGGGCTTGGGAGCTACATGAGCTCCGCCGCGGAGAGAGGCGACGTCGCTGGGCTGCTCGCCTCGGTGCTTGTAATGACGTCGATAGTGGTGGCTGTTAACAAGACGGTGTGGAAAAAACTTTACGAAGCGGCGGCGCGATGGCGCTCTTAGAGGCTGAGAAAATAAAGAAAACCTACGGGCGCGTTGTGGTGTTTAACGACTTGTCGCTGGCGGTGGAGCAGGGAGAATTTCTGGCTCTGCTGGGGCCCTCCGGCTGCGGCAAAAGCACGTTGCTCCGCATGTTCGCCGGCCTCGAGAAGCCGGACGAAGGAGTCGTTAAGTTCAGAGGAGAGCCCATCACGGGGCCGAGAAGAGAGATCGCCCTCATGTTCCAAAGCCCCACGTTGCTCCCCTGGAAGACCGCCATGGACAACGTGGCTCTGCCCCTGGTGGCGCGGGGCGTGAGCTGGAAAGAGGCGCGGGAGGCCGCCGCGAGGTACCTAGCCTTCGTGGGCCTCTCAGGCTTCGAAGAGGCGTACCCCAGCCAACTATCCGGAGGGATGCAACAGAGAGTAGCCCTGGCCAGGGCGCTTGCGGTGGAGCCTGAGGTGTTGCTACTCGACGAGCCCTTCTCCGCGCTGGACCCCCTCACGGCCGAGAGCCTAAGAGCAGAGCTGGTGAGGCTTTGGCACGACAACTTGACCACGGTGCATACGGTGGTGATGGTCACACATTCGGTAGACGAGGCGGTCTACGTGGCAAACCGCGTGGTGGTCCTGAGCACCAGGCCCGCCAAGGTGGTGGCCGACGTGAGGATAGACCTGCCCTACCCCCGCAACAGGAAGAGCCCCGACTTCCAGCGCTACCTAGACCAGGTCTACAGCTACATCTAAGAAGGGACCACCCACTCCCCCTCATCGATCTCCACAATCTGCGCAAAGACGGCCCAGTCCAAAATCCTCCTCGCCCCGTCCTCGCCGTAGCCAAGGCCTGAAAGAAACTCTAGCACCTCCCCCACCTCCACTCTGCCCCTCTCCGAGACGAACCTAGCCAAACTGGCGAAGGGCTCCACTTCGGAAAGTCTCTTCTTTAGATACTTCTGAAACTCCCGCAACGGCTTCTCCACGGCGTCGCGGCCCGCCGCAGTGAGCTCCAGATCGCCGCCGGACGCCTTCAACAAGCCGAGGAACTCCGCCGCGTCGACCACATGGGCGAGGTCGCCGAGATCCGCATCCACGGCATCGTTTATGTACATGGCGTCTGTCCTCCCACCCAAGTTGTGAATCACCTTCAGAAGCCCAAGGACTTGATCAACCCCCACAGGGGGAAATTTCACAGCCTTCACTCCATTGCACTTTAAAAACTTGTCGCACGCGCCTTGCCGAGCATCGGCGCGCCACGCGGCGCATCCCCAGGAACTGGTAATTCACATAGAGACTTGCGGCTGTGGGTCGGTTTTCGCGTCGGAACCGGCGCTTCTCGCTCTGGCTACGCGTAGCGGTCTAGGTTCTCGATGGCTTCCGCGAACCCCCTCCTCTTGAGCTCCTCCACGTCTCTTTTGTCGTATTTATGGACTATGTCCCCCTTCTCGGGGTCGAAGTCCCAAAGAGCGACGATCACGTAGTCCCCGGCCTTGAGCCAAAGCCTCCTCCTCAGCCGACCGGGGAGCCGCGCGACGCGGATCTGTCCGTCGGCGCATATAACCTTGAACCTCCCGTCGCCCAGCATCTCTACCACTTTGCCCAATATCTCGCCCTCGCCAGGTACACGAAACTCGGACATTGACCCACTTTCCCGGCCTGTTTATAAACATTTGGGGCGGCGGGGAAAGGCCGCTGGGCGAATGGCGACGCACGGTCTGCGCGGCGCATTGTTGAGTATTCATATTTAAATAGGACCATAGAGCGGTATATGTTCACTTATTTCCTGCGTTGCGACGTCGAGAAGGCGAGGGAGGCGTTGGGCGGCGACTACAGAGTGGTTGAGCTCGGCGGTGTAGTGCGTCTGGTGGAGAGCTTCGTGTCGCTCTATTTCGGCGACGTGCCGCTTTGCGTCTATAAAAGCTGGAGGATGACGTACACAGACCCGGCGCAGTTCGGCGTGGCTAAGGCGGAGGTGCTTGTGAGGAGAGACGGCGTCGTTGTGAGACTTGTAAGGCCGGACGAGAAGATCGGCCTGCCGGAGCTGGTGGAGGGGTCGCCCTTCGTGGTGCACGCCATGGACGTCAACGAAAACGGCGTCGTATTCCGCGTCTTCAGAATGGGCGGCTACGTCGAGCTGGCCGCCAAGGGAGTCGCCGGAGGCGTAAAGGAGGCCTTCCACCCAAAGAAGGGAGTCAACCTCCTCATCGTAGACCTCCCCATAGCGCCTAAGTTCCAGCACCTCCTCGCTGAGGTGTTTGAGCTGGCCCGCGACAACTACGTGGAGCTCCACACGACAATGCTCTCCGACGTCTGTCCCCTCTGCGGCGGGAGGATGGAGAAGCGGGGGAGACTTGTGTGGTGTCCCCGCTGTAACATCCAGCTCAACAGAGACGTCAACGCCGTGTGGACCCTGGCGCGCAACATAGTCCGGAGACTCGGCCGGGAGCAACAGCTGGCGGAGCTTAGGGAAATATTTAGGCTATACTACCCCAACGTCTGACGCCATGCGTCTTCTGTTGGTGGCCGACGTACACGACGGCGCCAAGAAGGCGGAGGCCATACCAGGTAGCTTCGACGCAGTGATCGCCGCGGGCGACTTCACGTACCGCAGGTCCTTTGAGGCGGCGGTGGAGGCGTTGGAGACCCTCGCGAGAGTGGCGCCGGTCTACTTCGTGCCGGGCAACACAGACCCGCCTGAGCTTGCACGTTACGAAAGCTCGGCGGTCAAGCCAGTACACGGCCGAACGGCCCCGCTGGGCCCCTACACAGTCGGCGGCGCCGGCGGGAGCCTCCCAACGCCTTTCGACGACTTGTTCCGCGTCACCGAAGAGGAGCTGGACAGCTTGCTGAGGTCTCTGACGCCGACCCCCCACATACTTGTGACGCACAACCCGCCCCGCGGCCTCCTAGACAAGGTGGGAAAGGTGCGGCCGGTGGGGAGCACGGCGGTGAGGAGGTACATAGAGGAGAAGCAACCTCTGCTCTCGGTCCACGGCCACATCCACGAGGACAGGGGCATAGACATGCTGGGAGGCACAGTCGTCGTCAACCCAGGCCCCCTGAAAGACGGCTTCTACGCAGAGGCGGTGTTAGACGGGACAAAACTCACCGTGCGTCTGAGGAAGATCAGCGCTCCTTAACCTCTACTCCCAGCTCCCTCAATTGTCTACTAAGCATCTTCAACATATTCTTCACGTCTATCTCCACCACACGTCCGTCTACGATCTCGAAATGAACCCAGTCATGGGCCAACTTAAGCCTCCTAGCTCGCGCAATCCTCATGCGCCGCACGTAGAGGCCCATCTCCTCTAGGTTGGGATCCACCTCGATCT
>JAEMPK010000073.1 GCA_022759345.1 Pyrobaculum sp.
GGCGTCTTGATTGTAGGTCCGCCTGGCACGGGCAAAACAGCGCTTGCGCTCGGCATAGCGAGGGAGCTAGGCCCAGAAACCCCCTTCGTGGCGTTGAGCGGCGGAGAGGTGTATTCGCTTGAGGTTAAGAAGTCTGAGTTTCTAATGCGGGCGTTACGAAGGGCCATAGGGATAAAGATACGTGAGTGGAGGAAGGTCTACGAGGGCGAGGTGAGGGCGCTGGAGTTTAGATATGGCAGGCATCCATACAACCCGTATCTACAGAGAGTGCTAGGAGCTACTGTTAAACTACGCACAAGAGACGAAGAAAAGACTCTTCGCGTGCCGGCTGAAATTGCGCAACAGCTCATTGAACTTGGCGTTGAGGAGGGCGATGTGATTATGATCGACGAAGAGACCGGCGTCGTCACTGTGTTGGGGAGGGGGGAGAGCGGCGAACAATACGACATTGCCACGAGGAGAAAGACCGAGTTGCCCAAGGGGCCTGTGTACAAGGAAAAGGAAATCGTCCGTTTCTTCACGCTTCACGACGTTGATCTATCGTTGGCTAGGCAGAGGGGGCTAATATCAGCCATGATATTCGGGTTTGCAGAAGAGATCAAAGAGATACCAGACGAGATAAGAAGGCAGACCGACGAAATTGTGAAGAAGACCGTGGAGGAGGGGAAGGCTGAGCTCGTCCCTGGGGTGTTGTTTATAGACGATGCACATCTTTTGGACATCGAGACGTTCTCCTTCTTAACGAGGGCTATGGAGACTGAATTCGCACCTATAATAATCATGGCGACTAATAGAGGGATTGCCAAGATAAGAGGTACAGATATAGAGTCGCCGCATGGGATTCCACAAGATCTACTTGACCGGCTTGTGATAATCCGTACCAGACCTTACACCGCTGAGGAGATTAAAGAGATCATACAGATAAAGGCACGGGAACAGAACATATCTCTTAGCGACGACGCACTTAAACTCTTGACTGATATAGGCGTTGATCACTCGCTTAGATACGCCCTACAACTGTTAGTGCCGGCATATATAACTGCAAAAGAAAGAGGCAAATCAGCGGTTACAAAAGAAGAAGTGGAATACGTCAGGAAGCACTTCGTGTCTGTAAAGGAGTCTGTGGAATACGTCAAGACGCTGGAGGAGAAGTTCTTAAAGTAGCGCCTTTTTCCCGCGCTCAACTAGATAAATGTTGTATACAGCATATGCCATCAATACCTGCCCTATGTCTAGATACCACTGCTCGGCCCCCTTCACGTTGATGACGTAAAACAATGGGTATATCGATACGCCGTAGCCCGGCGGAGAGGACGTGAAGAGGAGAGTCAGATAGTGAAACACAGCAGTGACGATAGAGAGAATGGCAAGAGTCCACCGGATTCTCATATTTGCCTTTAAGAAAAAGGTGGCCACTATTGCTGCAAATAACAAAATTGTCATCACTACCGTAACCCTCCACGTATAGAGCCACATGGGCGTCCCCGCCACGGTCTTGACCCCCTCAGGCGTCAAGACCTTATTTGGCTGAGGTCTAAATGCGTCTGAGACGAAATATTCAACTGGTAGATAGGCGGATACAAGCACAATTATTGCAATCAGAGCAGCTACGTAGATTATCGGCTTCATCTTATTGACTGAAGAACTTTATACTGTTCTCCTAACACCCCAAGCGCTATATTAAACACCAGTATAGCAACAAACGCCCAGGTAATGATGTCGATAACAACCTTGCCATTTTTTTCGCCTAATTTTCTCTGCGCAAGCGCCGCGATCAGCTGTCCGCCGTCTAGTGGATAGATGGGCAAGGCGTTAAGCACGGCGAGGCCGTAATTCACCACAATAAGCCAAAATACCAGCTTTGTAAAGTCTGTGTTGTAGAGTTGCTCCCTCCTAATGGGCCCCTCATCGTATCCCAACATCGGCAAACTGCCGGGGCCGAGGCCGAAATACACCCTTCCGCTTCGCTCCACCAATGTCATGTTTAGCGTAATTAATGTGCCGTTTCGCTCCACCACGACTTTAACAATGTCGCCAGCCCTACACCTATCTCTTATCTCCCGTAGAACTGAAAGGAGGTGGCCGCCTGACAATATGTCTGTAGCTACGCCGCACCCCTCTATCCTCTTCACCACGTCGCCCGGCCTGACGCCGGCGAGGTAAAGAGAGCCGTCGGTATAGAGCCAAATAATCTTCGGCGACGTGATAAATTCGGAGTAGTCCACCTCAACTGTATATCTACTGAACCAGCTACCTACCTCTAACGTCACCTTATCCCCAGGCTTACAATCCACAACCTTGTCTATGCCCATGAGGGGGCCCATGCCAGCCAGCACATTTATCTTAGTCAAAAAGTCGTCTGGCGTGTATACTTTTTCCTGCATTCCACAGCCCCAGATCCCCAACACTCTGTCGCCTGGCTTGACGCCGTATGCCTCTACGCCGAAGACGGCGCCTTGTAGTCCCAGCGACGCCCCCAACACCCCCAACAACATAGCCGACAAGGCCAGCACCACGTTTATAGCGACGCCACTGGCCAACACAGCGACCTTAGCCTCTGTGCCGGCTTTCTTGAAGCTCTCCTCGTCGGGCTCCACAAAGGCGCCGCTCAAGACGTAGAGAAAGGAGAAGACGCCCACGGACTTTACGGGGATCCCGTATCTCAGCGCCGCGTAGCCATGCATAAGCTCGTGTAGCACTACAGCAGTGGCTACGGCCACCGCAAAATATGGCAACTGATCCCACGGCAGAGTTACGCCCGGTATTATCGGAGTCACTCCAGCAGACTGCGCAGCGGCCTCGCCCACGGAGGCGCCGCCCAGCAGTTTTTTGACCGCGTTGACTGTGCCACCTACCAACATATAGATGAAGCCTTGCAACCACTGCACATGGCCATCCGGCCTTATAAACGGGATTACAAGAAATACCGGCGCAAGGAATAACAACAACACGACAACCGTATAGAATCTAAGGGGGACGAAGCTGAATATCTCAGTGAACTTTTCGACGAAGCCAACTAATTTTTCACTTTTCCAATAAATCGCTAAGAAGTACCTTACCGACTGTTTATTTAGCAAATATACCAGCCCCACCAGCACGAACCAACTCGCCAGGAATATAACCAGAGCGTCCACGGGCCCCAAAAGATTGGTATTTTAATATTAAAGTTCCAACGTCGATCCTGAGCCCAGCCTGAAGACGTTAAATCGCTTCTCCAGCTCCTTGACCAACTGTGGTGCCGTGTGGAGCGCAACTACGCACCTGACGCCCAGGAGTCGGAGCTCTGCAAGTATCCGGGAGAGGAGGTAGGGGTTGTAGGCAGTTCCGCCGAGACCGCCTACCACACACCTGGCCTTTACCCCTCTCTGAGATAGCTTGTGGTACGGAATCGTGTAGAGGCCGCACGGCGAAATCACAACGCCGTCTACATATAGGACGTTCTCGCGGTTTTCCCTAAACACTCGATACTCCGCACCGCGTATTCTCAGCACAATGTCCGACGTGGGCTGCACGACGGGAACCTTGAAGAGAGTGAAACCACCTACGTGGTGCGGATTGTCGGGAACCCCCACAACGCCGACGAGAGGCTTGACCTGCCGCCTAGCCACAAACCTAGACGCGGCATCTACGGCACAACCGTCAAAGAGAACGTGCTCGTTGACTAACACGCCGAACCCGTGGCTGGGCTCCAGCTCGCCTGGATGCTCTGAACACAATGCCGTTATCTTAACCACACCCCCTCTGTAGTTTAAATTTATAAACCAACCCAGCGCGGAGAGAGCCATGAGAAGAGCCGTCATAAGCATCTTATCTGCTTTAGCATTTGCGGCAGTTCTGGCGTTCTTCCCTGGCCAGTACTTCACCGCGGTGTTGCTCTACTTCTTGCTCTTCTTCGGCGTGAGTATTTTCCTCAGTCTCCGTACGTATAGGCAAGGCGCGGCCTCGGCGCGGGAGATAGCCAAAGGAAAACCTCTCTTTGAAATCGACGAAAAAGAGGTAAATAAGTTGCTAGAAAAAGATAAAGAGCTTATTAATGAATATAAAAAATTTGCAAGAGCCTCATTTATACCACTACTGACGCTTCCAATCTTTCTACTCCTCTTCACGATTCTCTTTCCCACGTTGCCGCGCCTGGCAGAGTCAGTACTAGGGCCCTATATAGGGACCTACTTAGCTAGGTTCTTAGGCTACGCCGCGATATTCATGTTATTTGCGGCAATTTCTCTAGCCACCTTTAAGCCCCAGGTAATGCCAAGAATAGTACGGAACCTTAAGGTGTACGAGACCGGCCTGGTTATAGATAAGGTCTTGGGTTTAAAAAGCCCCATCGAAGTCAGCGAGTACAAAGTCAATGAAGAGCGAAAATTTATAGAGTTCAGACTGAATAATCAGATATTTAGAGTATATTACAAAGATATAAAAGAACTAGATACTATTTTGTCCAAATTAGTAAGGCCTTTAAAACAGTGAAGCCAAGGAACCCGCGATCTCCTCCTCGCTGGGCCCCTTCTTCTCCTCCTCCGCCTTCTTCTCCTCAGCCTTGGCCGCGGGGGTTGCTGCGGCGGGTGCAGCTGTTGGTGCGGCCGCGGGGGCGGCGGCCACAGGCGCAAACGCGGCGGACTTAATGGCCTCCTCGATGTTTACTTCTTTCAACGCAGCTACAAGGGTCTTGATCCTAACCTCATCTGGAGATAGCCCGGCGGCTTGCAACACCTTCGCCAAGTTTTCCTCATTTATCTCCTGTTTTGCGTAGTGTAGCAACAGGGCACCGTAGATGTACTCCATGAGAAGCGTTGAGAAGGAGACCTTTAAAAATTTTTACTAAACCTCCTCAACCTTTATGTTCTTAGCCTTAAGCTCGGCAATGACTTGCTCCGCCTTGTCAGGCGGCAGTTTTATCGTGTAGAGATACCCGGCAAGCCTTGCCTTCAGCTTTACGTACTCAGGATACCTCTTTACGCGGATCTCCTCAGCCTTCTCGCCGTATTTCCTCCACAGCTCAAGCAAAAAGAGCTCCTTGGGCATAGCCTCCCAAGAAAACTCAGTATATAAATTTTAGGGATTTGGCCGGGGTAACCCACCAGGCTCATACGCCCCCCTACAGGGGTGTTGCCTAGGGCATCTACAACTACTCAACCACTTATAAACTTATCTGACGTCTCTGTGGTGGTATTTTATGTGGGGAAGCGTCCTCATGACCTCGAAGGCTAGGTTGGAGAGCTGGTTGAGGAGCTTGGCGGCCGCGGCCTCCTCCAGCGTCACCACGCGCCTCTCAGCCCACCTTATCCAAACCCTCGCCTCGTCTACGGCTGAGCACTCAGGCGAGGCACATGCAATCCAGCTGCGGAGCGGCTCCTCCGGCGCGATTGCGTAGGCCAGCTTAAGCGCGCGGCGGTACAGCGCGTGCGCTGTGTCGAGGTACTCCGCCCTCCCCGTCGCCAGGTAGAAGCCCAGCTCCATAAGCGAGAAGGCGATGAGGCGCATTATCCGCCCCTGTGGCCTTGGCAGAACGTTGGCGGCTTTGTGGGCGTAGGCAACCGCCGTGTCTAAGGCGCCGAACAGCTTGACAACTGCGTCGTCCTTCTTGGCCTGCCTGGCAACTCCCTTCCAATACACCACCGTGTCGCCGCCGTCGCCAGGACATGAAAACAGCATTAAGCATGGCTTGGCGAGCACTTTCTTTTTTGCGAAACTATAATATAAATCAAACATGCAAAATACGGTGATGACTCCGCTGAGCGTGGAGAAGTGACGCCATTTTCAGCCGGCTGATGCCGCGGACCTCATGTAATGCTCTGATGAAGCAGAAAGGTTTAGATCGTTTAATAGAGTTCCCAGTGCATATGTTATATGTTGTTTAGGAAGGAAAGGGGCGACGGGGCTAAGGCGTTGCGTGAAGAGTTGCGTAGGCCCGGTATAGTGCTTGTCCCTGGGGTTTTCAACGCCTTAACTGCGCTTATGGCCCAAAATCTCGGGTTTAAGGCGGTTTACGTGTCGGGGGCGGCGGTGACTGCCTCTATGGCGTTGCCGGACTTAGGTCTGATAACTATGGATGAGATGGTGAGGACTGTAAAATACATAGTGGATGCTGTGGATATCCCAGTGATTGTGGACATAGATACAGGTTATGGAGAGGCGCTTAACGTCATGAGAGCCGTCAGAGAATTCGAAGCGGTGGGAGCCGCGGGGATACAGCTGGAGGACCAGGTCTTGCCAAAGAAGTGCGGCCACCTCGGCGGCAAGGCTTTAGTTCAGCCTGAGGAAATGGCTAAAAAGGTTAAGGCCGCGGTGGAGGCTAGGAGAAATCCGGATTTTGTAATCATCGCGAGGACAGACGCCGTTGGGGTGACTGGCTTCGAAGATGCCGTGGAGAGGGCGAAGCTTTACCTCGAGGTGGGGGCCGACGTCATATTTCCAGAGGCTCTCCGAACAGAGGAGGAATTTAGAGAGTTTGCCAAACGGGTCAAGGCTCCGCTTCTGGCCAACATGACCGAGTTCGGAGTGTCTCCGCTTATACCGGCGAAGCGGCTAGAGGAGTATGGCTATAAGTTTGTGATTTTCCCAGTAACCGCGTTGAGAGCCGCCATGTACGCAATAAGGGAGGTTTTCAAATCAATAATGGAGGAGGGCACCCAAGCCGCCTGGCTTAACAAGATGTTTACGCGTAAAGAGCTTTATGAGCTGATAAGGTATTATGATTACGAAAAACTAGATTCTGAAATCGCAAAATCGGTAGACGATATTTACAAGACATTTAAAAAGAGAGACCATGGATCGCGTAACTAAGATCTTGGCTGAATATACAAACGCAATAGAGTTTTCCAAAGTACCTGCGGAAACCCGCTACGAGGTTAAGCGCAGGATCATAGACTCGGTTGCGGTGGCCTTCGCGGCGTATACCGAAGAGCCGGTGGCTATCGCCAGACGGGTAGCTTCTAGGTTCTTGGCCTCCGAGGGGGCCCGGGTAATGGGGACGCGTTATAGAGTGACGCCGGACTGGGCTACGTTTGTAAACGGGCTCATGATCAGGTATCACGACTACAACGACACATACCTCTCGAAGGAGCCTCTTCATCCCAGCGACTTGATAGCCGCGGCGGTGGCCACCGGCGAGTATGTAGATGCGAAAGGCACGGACCTCATAACTGCCGTGGCCATAGGGTATGAGGCGTCTGTCTCTTTTTGCGACGGCGGTACTCTCCGGAAGAGGGGGTGGGATCACGTGAACTTCTTAGGCATAGGAAGCGTCTTAGCCGCCGCCAAGTTGCTAAGGCTAGACGTCACAAAGACTCAACATGCACTTGCCCTCTACGTTGTGCCCCATGCCGCCATGCGCCAGACGAGAGTTGGCGAGTTGAGCATGTGGAAAGGCGCCGCGGCGGCCAACGCAAGCAGAAACGCCGTCTTTGCCGCCTTGCTCGCGCGCGATGGCTTCACTGGACCCCACAAGCCGTTTGAGGGGGAGATGGGCTTCTTTAGGCAGTTGTTGCAAGGTAATTTCGACCTCTCGGCGCTTAGGAGTCTAGAGGAGCTTAAGCCGCCGCGGCGCATATTGGACACGTACATAAAGCCCTACCCTGTAGAGTACCACGCACAGACCGCCGTGGAGGCCGCCTTGAAGCTGAGGGAAAAGGTAAGACTAGAGGAGGTCGAGAAGATTAGGATAGACACCTACGAGGCCGCCTACACGATCATAGGGCCTAAAGACCCCGAGAAGTGGGACCCACACACAAAAGAAACCGCGGATCACTCCATCATGTGGGTAACCGCCGCCGCCCTTGTGTGGGGCCCCATAAAGATACAACACTATAAAGACGTCAGAAACCCCGCTGTCCTGTCGCTTATGAAGAAGATGGAGGTGAACCTAGACCCTGAGCTCGACAAGCTGTACCCCCAAGCCTTCCCAACAGTCCTGACGGTGATTACGAAGAGCGGAGCTAAATACACAGAAAGAGTGGATTACGCCAAGGGACATCCCAAGAACCCCATGTCCGACAAAGAGCTGGAGGAAAAGTTTGAAGAACTTACCAGAGACGTGTTGCCTGAGGAAAGACGGAAAGAAACGTTACGCATACTTTGGAAACTTGAAGATTACGACGTCAAAGACGTGTTAGACGCTCTCACTGTCTAGCTTTCGCCCCGACAGAAGACTATAAACATAATGAGGTTTTACAGATCGTCCTTGGCTTGGTGCAATAAATTCCACCGAATGAGGGATTTGTTACTTTGACGCCTTCCAGTCCACGAGGGATGCTACCGGCTTCCCCTTCATTTTCATTACATACGCCGTTGCAGATAGGGCAGAGGCTACCCCCATGGCAGCCGCTATAACCGCTTGCTTGTAAGGATACGCCACGATGTCGCCTGCGGCGAAGACGCCTGGCGTCTTTGTTTTGCCTTCCCAATCGGCAATTATTTCGCCGCGTTCATTAAGTTCCGCCAAGTGACGTACGAAGTCGCTCTTAGTCACATAGCCCACCTCGATGAACACCGCCGCGACGGGCAGCTCCTGTACTTCTCCAGTCTTTTTGTTCCTCACCACCACGGCTTTGACCTTAGTATCGCCCTTGATCTCCACGACTTCGCTGTTAGGCATAAACACAGCCTTCCCCAGTCGTTTGGCTTGTTCAATAAACTCCTCGTCGTGAATCGGCTTGTCGGAGGGGAATATCCAGTAAAACTTGTTGGCCACCGAAGACAAGATAGTGACTGGCTCTCTGGCTAAGTCGCCCCAGCTGACTAACGCCACGTCTTGGCCTTTGAAAAACGGCGCGTCGCAGATGGTGCAGTAGGACACGCCCTTGTTTTTGAATTTAGCCTCGCCAGGGACGTTGAGCTCCTTGGGAGTCTTCCCGAAGGCTAAGATCACCGCCAAGCTTCTATACTCGTCGCCTCCTTCCGTCTTGACTACAAACACATCGCCCTCCTTCTCTATGGTCTTCACCTCGTCGAATATGATCTCCGCTCCGAAGGCCCTCGCCTGTTGCTCCACCCGTTTTGCGAGCTCGGGCCCCGAGATCTTAGGTATGGCGGGATAGTTCTCAATAAGAGTCGTCATATTGAGCTGACCTCCCAAATCTTTACTTATGACAAGCGTCTTTAGACGTTGTCTCGCGGCATAGAGCGCCGCTGAGAGGCCGGCAATACCCGCGCCAACTATGATCACGTCGTAATCTGCCTGCATGCCAGCTTTTCCGACAACCATTTTTAACGTTTTTAGGCGCCAAAAGCCACGAAGAAGAGCGGGCAATATGTGCATCGTGCCCCTTTCTGCTCCCCGCCGCCTTATGGCGCAAAGAAGATGCCTAACGCCGCGGCTGGCGTTGGTCATGTTTCTATGTTCGTTTTTCCGCGTATGCTCAAAGAGATATTCACCAAGGCGACATGCGAAACGGACGTGAAGCCGGGGCGCGTCCTCCACGAGGCGCTTCGGCATGCCAAGAGGTGGCACGCCACCTCGACAAAAACATCGCCGGGCAGGTCGTGCGGCGTGTAGAGCGTCCGTGCGGCGAGGCAACGTTCAGCCCCAACTTCACCGTGGAGTTCTCAGTCAAGACGCCGGAGCTAGAAGCCCGCGCGGAGGAGACAGGCGGAGACGTATACGCCGGCGGGAAGCCGGTTCCCCTCGACAAAAGGGCACGCCGACTTAAGAGGTTAGTCGTAAAGACTTGGCGTATAGACTCATGGTCGAACACTCACACAGAGAAGGACCGCACATTATGTCGATAAACTCCTTTTTTCCTTCAGCTAAGGCCTCCAGCACTGGCTGTCTCTTGCGACCGACCCCTCTCGGCGCTTTCAGTTGAAACGCCCACGTCTCTTCGGCCGTCTCCCCGACCTCCCCCAGCCGACACCCAGCCGTCGTCTTCCAGCTCGTCTCTGTGCACCGCGCCGTGACGGCTGCGTTGTGCTAGATAAAGCTTATAAACTGTGTCAATAAGCCGCATCAATGTCTTCAAAAGAGCAGGAGGCGCAGAAGGGGAAACAGGGGTGGATTACGCCTGCTGTCATTCCGCCAGAGGAGTGGGGCACCTTTAGGTATAGGGGAAAGACCTTGGAGGAGTTACTTAACATGTCTATGGATGAGTTTATCAAACTCCTCCCGGCACGCCAGAGGAGGAGTTTGAAGCGAGGCCTTAAGCCTGAACATAGAAAACTGCTGGAGAAGATTAGGAAGGCGAAACGTCTGGTGGCCCAGGGAAAGAAGGTCACAATTAAGACACATAGCAGAGACATGATAATACTGCCTGAGATGGTGGGCCTTACAATTCATGTCTACAACGGGATTACGTACATACCTGTCTTCATCTCGCCTTGGCACATAGGACACTACCTCGGCGAATTTGCCCTCACTACGAAGATTGTGCAACACGGCGAACCTGGACTGAAGGCGACAAGATCGTCACTACACATAGCTGCGAAGTAGTATGACAGTGATAAAACTTCAGACGAGGCCTAAAGTCGGCGACGTCGTCACTCTGCCCCAGGGCAAGAAGGTGCACGTAAGAAACATCGGCATCCCCTACATTCTGCCTCCTGCCGCTGTGTGCGACGACCCCCTCTGTCCGTGGCATGGCCACTTGAAGATACGTCTAAAGCTGCTGGAGGTCACGGTGGAGAAGGTCAGGATGCATAAAGCCGCCGTGGTAACCCACGAGTGGGTTCACTACATACCCAAATACAACCGCTACGAGCGCCGCCGCAGAAGGATAAGGGTGAGGGTGCCCGAGTGTATAGAGGTGAAGCCCGGCGACAAAGTCATCATCGCGGAGACTAGGCCTCTCTCCAAGACAATAGCTTGGGTCGTCATTGGGAAGAAAGAAGACGTCACAGAGTGGAAGGCCAAACACGAGACCCTCCAGTAGTGCGCAACCCAGTAGTTCTCGTCGATACAAGAGAACACGCAGAGGAGGTAATACGACACATTAAGGAGTCCGGTTGCGGCGTCGTAAAGACTAAGCTCGAAGTGGGCGACTACGTAGCTGGCAGATTTGTCTTCGAGAGGAAGAGCGTAAACGACTTCATAAACTCCATAATCGATGGACGGCTCTTCGACCAAGCCATGCGTCTCCGGGAGGTTGATCTAAAGCCCGCGATAGTGGTGGAGGGCGACTTATGGAGAGAGCTCAAGCATAGGAAGATTTCGCCAAATGCCGTCTTAGGCGCACAGCTGGCCCTCCACAGCATGGACATAGGCGTTGTGTATACAGAAGACAAGACGCAAACCGGCGTTCTTCTGTGTCTAGCCGCCAAGAGAGAGACTAAAGGGGGCATCAAGACACCCTCCGTCAAGAAAAAGACAGACATAAAGACCTTGCAGATCGCACTGCTTGCCTCTCTGCCCGGCATAGGCCCTAGACGCGCCGAAGAGCTTCTCAAGAAATATGGAACGCCGCTAAACGCGTTGCTCAACTACAAGTCGTGGGAAATCGACGAGAAACGACATGTTATAATCAAACGAGTGCTTGAGACGCCCTACGGCGCCTCCTCCTCGCTGGACGACTTCATAGAGTCCAACGCCACCCGGCGCCTCCCTTCTGCGTCTCCCGCCGCTCCTCCAGATGCTGGAAACCTTCTCGAGACAAGTGACGGGTTGGGGCGCCTCTCGTCCTCTTCAACGCGGCACAGGCCGCCCCAGGCGGCTGACGACTCAAGTCGGACTGACCCAGACTCCTCCCGGCAGTCTCAATCCAATGGATGAGCTTTTGACGCGACTTCGCTTCCGGTTGTAAATTGGCGTTCCGCCGCCTCTGTATGAGATGGGGCGGCTTTTGAGTGGCGATCTTGTAGCCATACTCTTACTAACGCGCCGTAGCCTCAACCACTTGTTCCGGCGCGTTTGTCGTCTCTGCCGAGCGGTAGGGAAATGCGCCACTCGAGACCGAGGTCGACCTCCTCCAGAACGCAAGGGGGAGGATTCTCTAGAGTGGCTCTAAAAACTTCGGCCAGCGGGGTGGGGACTCTCCTGGTCCCCACCACGTCTACCAAGGCGAAGAAGGGCTGGTAGCCCAGCCCCCACTCGTAGCCGTGTAGAAAGCTCCACCAGATGGCCACGGCGGCGTTGACCTCCTTCAGCACCGAGGCCATGGCGCATAGGTACCTATACCGTAGCTCTCCGTCTCTAGTGGCTATTCCGAACTCGGTCACCGCAAGCGGAGTAGGCGCCTTAATCTCTGTCAAACTCCGTGGCCTAAGTATAAACCTAAGCGTAAAGTCCTCATACCTCCCCACCACGTAGAAATTTACAGAGGTATAGTCCATCTCTTTAAACATGTCCATATACTTCATAACTTGCCTATTGAGAAGATACGTCACCGGCGTAAACACCGGATTCTTTGCCTCAAGTTTTGTAAATGAGTATGTAAACGACGCCTTTATGCCGTACTTCTTCAACACGTCTCTTGCCTCCATGATCACCTCCTCTATGGCCTGCGATGCCCTTCTCATGTGTTTAAGCGCTAGAAACCCGTAGGGAGGCAAGTCGCCTCTTATATACGCCAGGTAGGTATACATGTTCGGCTCGTTGAAGATAAGCGCTACGTCGATCAAGTCGCCCAGCTCCCTAGCCACGTGCTCCACATAGGCAAGAAAACGCCGACCCACTTCTTTAGATTCCCACCCGCCGTACCTCCACACCCACCTCGGATTTGTAAAGTGGTGAAGAGTAACCCAAGTCCCGAGGCCCCTCTCCCGTATTGACGAGAGGTACGTACGGAAGAGCCTGACGGCTTCTCTGTCTATGCGGCCCTCTGCCGGCTCTATCAACGCCCACTCTATGCCAGTCCTGAAAATGTCTAGACCTATTCTCTTAGCCAGGTCCAGGTCCTCTTCGTAGAAGAGCAGGTGATAGGCGCCCGGCTCGTCGGGAAGGTCGCAGTTGCAAAAGCCGAAGTGTTGATAAGGAGAAACCGCGGCTCCGACGAGCACTAGCGCAGGATAAGCACAGATGTGTTAGCCGCAAGAGCCACGGCTATCGATGTGCTGTTGTAAAGCAAAGCGGAGGCGCCGTAGTAGCCTCTCGACATGAGGATAACCATGTCGTAGTTGTTCTCCGACAGTTCCTTAACTATTTCAGAGGCCACAGTCTCCCCCTCGCCGAGTCTCCGCACTTTGAAGGTGTGTTTAATGCCTTTCTTGCCCATATAGTCCTCCACGGTCTTCTGCAACTGCTCAGCTACGGGATCGTTTTCGCTAGAGGCCACGTAGAGGAAAACTATCTCGGCGCCGTACCTCTCGCCGAAGTCC
>JAEMPK010000116.1 GCA_022759345.1 Pyrobaculum sp.
GGTACAGCGCCAGGAACCTCTCGAAGAGGGCGGGGTCGCGGTAGACGTGTAGGACGGGCACCACCGAGTCGCCGACCGCCCTCCTGAGCCTCAGCCAGTTCTGGTAAGACTTCCGGAACTTCTTCTCCGCATCCTCAGGCGGGTCGCTGGGCGAGGGAGGCACGTCTAGGGAGAAGTACAGCTGGGCGTCCACCCTCTTAAACACCTCCGCTATCTTGTCCACGTCGACTGAGAGCCCCCTCTTCAGTATCTGGTAGCCCCCCGAGTCCACCCAAAGCTCCCCCTCGTACCCCAACGCCGCCCTCGGGTCCTTCTTCACGTCAAGCGCGTTGACCATGACCGCCGGCACGTCGAAATAGAGCCAAGGCTTTGGCACCGCGTTGACGGGACTTCCGAGCACTACACGCACCTTATTTTATCTATTGGCTTTATATAACAGGTCCCTGGACTTCACCAAAACTTTCAACCAACCCACCTGAAGTAATACCTAAATATCAGGTAGGGCTAAGTGCTCTCACCTATCGACTCCTGCCGAACTCATCACACCAAACCAAAAACACAACAATAAAAACCTCCGGGCCAACCACAACCGCGGCGTCTCCGCATAATGCGGCGGATCCTTGCTGGTTCGTTGACATAACCTTTGGTTATCTCTCGATGTATGTATATTTATGTGACGTGGATTTATTGGTGGGGGTTGATGCCTTGTGCTCGTAGGCTTGGGAGATGTGGTAAGGATTTGAGAGTGTTGGAGAGCCGGTGCAGCTCGGCGCCTCTTGGCCTTCTCTTGCGGCTGTGGGGGTCTTACGCGTATGCCGTCCTCAACACGGCGTTGGAGTGGGGCCTTGCGTATAGGAGAGGAGACGTCTACGAGATCGGCAGGGGGCCGGAGGCTTCTGCGGAGTCTAGACGACAGGTGTCTCGTCGAGGCGAGGGCGGTTGGAGGGGGGCTGTGGCTCAAGACGCAAGCCGGTCCCTATGCTGTGGAGCCCAACCCCAACTTCCTCCTCGCCGTCGCCTACAAGCTGGCGGAGGTCTGCGGTGGGAAGGAGGTGTATCTAGCGATCCGGCGGGAGCTGGCCAAGGTCTCGGCGGGGGGCCTAGACAGATGGCTTTATTAACATGTACACAACCGCGTCGTGTTGTTGATATTGGTGAAGTCGGATGACGAGGAGGTGGCGAGGAGAGCCGCCAGGGGGATAGAGGCGTTGGAGCTTCTGCCAGGCGTCTACCTCAGCTGGTCGCCGAAGGAGAAGGCGGAGAGGGCCGTGGAGGCGGTTAAACGCGCCGTGGTCGAGAGGTGGGAGAAGTCCGGCGAGGGGCCGACGCTGGAGGTGGCGGTGATAGAACTCGACGAGAGGCAGTACAGAGCCCTACGGCCTCTGGCCCGGGCTCTCGTGGAGAAGATGGGGTCGGCAATGTTGGAGGAGATGGAGAGGCTCCTCCAGCGGATGCGGTCCGGCAAGACGTCTCGCGACTTGACGGGCTGGTATAGAGACTTGGCGAGGCGCTACGAGCGTCTGCTCAACGCCTGCATGGCGCTGGACCTGGAGCCGACCATTGTCGCCAGGTTGAAGGAGAAGTGGAAAGAGGTCACTCTAGAGGCTGGGCGGTTGCTTAAGAAATAAAAAGATCTGCCGCGTCTCCGCCATGCCTGTCTTGCTGAGGGCCAAGGCCCACGGTCTCCCAAGTAGTCGCTTTACTCTCTCTACGTAGTTGCTGGATCTAGGTGTCTGGGTCAGTAGTCTTATGACGGCTATGGGCGTTGTATAATGATTGGTTGTGGGAACGGCGGCGCTTGCTGACAGGCCGTTGGGGCAGAGGCTCGGTACAGCAAGACTTAAAATATTGCAATCGACGGTTGACGTGGCGCGCGTCGTGGTCGTCGGCGGGGGGATCGCGGGCGTGTACTTCACCAGTAGACTTCTTGAACTTGTTAAGGACGTGGAGGTGGTGCTTGTGGAGCCTGAGGATCACCACTTCTTCGTGGTGGGCGTCCCCATGGCCTTTGGGGGGCTGTTGGATTTTCAAGAGCTCGTCTTCCCGCTGGCCGCCCTCCGCCGGGTTAGACACCTAAAGTTCGCCGCCACCGCCCTCTCCCAGGAAAAAGACAAGCCGTGCGTACGCGGGGCGCGGGAGGGGCCGGTCTGCGGCGACTATATAGTGCTTGCGCCAGGCGCGGTTAGGATAGGCTCTGTGAACTACTGGACGCTAAACGGCGCACAGGAGCTGTACAACAAGGTCGTCTCGGCGAAGGCCGTCAGGTTCATCGTCAACGTCTTCACCCCAGTCATGGGCTTCCAGGAGTTGGCGTATGCTATTAAGAGTAGGTTTCCGGAGAAGGAGGTTTCTGTCCACGTCGTGTACGCCTCGCCTGACTACGACTTTCTGCTCGACGCCTGGGCGTCGAAGGCGCGGGAGATAGGCGTGGAGGTGTCCAGCGACCCGCCCGAGTGGCGGCAGGGCGAGCTCCACGTGTCCGTCCCCGCCGTCAAGGCGCATCCGCTGGCTGCGAATCTGGAGGTTGCGCCGACCACCTTCGAGACCGATATAGAACGCGTATACCTCATCGGCGACTCCTCGCTCATCAAGCTAGACCTCCCGCCAGTAGGCTGGGGCGCCCTCTGGCAGGCCACAATCGCGGCGCAGGCCGTCGCGAGCGAAATCCTCAAGGGCCATGTGGAGGTGGAGGTAAATCAATGGGGCGGGAGGGATAAGGACTCCTTCAGAAACTGGCTCACATACCGCATGACTACCGGCACCCCCCTCGTCCACCTACGTGGTCTCTACGACCTATGGAAAAAGATTATAAAAAACCTTTGACAACTTACGCTTACCGTCTCTGAGCTTTGTTAAGCGGTAAAAGGCAGTAGACATGAGAATCAAGGCTGTCTAGTTTAGGATGGCGGCCTTCGACGAAGCTAGTTGAGGTGTTGACCGGCGAAAAGCCCAAGTCGCGGAGACGCCGACGGCGGGACAAGGAGCAGAGGATCCCACAGGCATATAGACGCCCCCAGCCCGCTACGAGGAGCCCAGGGAGGCATAGAGAGGCAGAAGCCGCCGGAGGTAACGTGGTGGCTCTGAGATCTGCTGGGCAAGAGACCGAGAAATTGCGCGTCGTGAATGCGAGAGGCAGTGGGGCCGCCGGGATTTGAACCCGGGATCACCGGCGCGCTGGCAACGGGGTTTGTCCCCAGGCCGGCATCCTAGCCAGGCTAGACTACGGCCCCTTCGGCGCAGATAAACACTCATCGCTTTAAAAATTTTTCCCACCCGCAGGGCCTAACCCGACGCCGTGCTGGAGAAAGTCCTCGCGACGAAAGCCACCTCTATGAAACCTTAGAATGGTTAAATGAAGCCGGTCCAGTATACTTAGACAAGGGAAGCCTATAAGCCCCGGCCGGGATTCGAACCCGGGACCTCCTCATTACCAGTGAGGCGCTCCACCAGGCTGAGCTACCGGGGCTTTTGGGTATTGTTACGTGGCTGTTTTAAATTTTTTGTAATTTCGCATGCGCCGTAAGTAGTGCCTGGTTCCGCGGATCCAGTTTACAGCTATTCCGGCTCGGCGGCGAGAATGTTGATGTGTTATGTCAGGGTGAGAATCCTGCGGTATGCGGCGTCCCAGCCTTTTCTTGTCGTTTTTAGGTACGCCTCGTCGAGGTTGATGCTGTCTACTATGTCGGCGACGTACGTTATTACCCATTTTGCGAGTTCTAGTTTTTGGGCCGGCGGCAGCTTGTGCCATAGGTCCGCCGCCGTCTCGAGGGGGTTGGGTGGGTATGTGCCGCATATTACTGCGTCTTTGTGTGGCGGCGATGTGCCGAAGACGAGCGCGGGAGCTGGCGGCTGCTGTGGAGGTTGTTGAAACAATGCGTCCCACTCCTTGAGGTCTATTTTGCCGTAGACGCGGGCTTTTATGACGAGCGCCGCCAGCCTCACGGCGGCTGTCTCTCTGCGTTTTAGGTCTTCCGTGGTTTCGTAGCACCGCCAGTTGGTCTCTACTTCGTGGTAAAGCGCCAGGAGGGGCTCTAGGTACTTCTCCAGGGGACCTAAGTCCACCGGCTCGCCTCGGCAAAGCTCGCGGGGAAGGGGGAGCCAGAAGTGGGGCAGCCGTGGGGCTACTGCCTCTAGGAGGTCGACGCAGGCCTCGACGCCGCCTCTGGTTAGGGAGGTCGTTGCGTAAAACATATGCGGTTGCGTGGGGGTGTCTAGCAGGTGGGCTTCTCGGCGCATAGATATTCGGCGCAGAGGGGGTGGCCCCGCGGCGCTATTACTACCACCTTCTCTTGGGGGAGGTGGGGGAGGAGGTCTGCGAAGTCTGGGTAGACGTATATCTTCTCGGCGGCGTCTAGCAGAAGCAGGGCGTGGGTCTTCTCCTCCGTGTGCACCTGGATGCCGCCGTCTATCTCCTGGGGGTCTACCTGGCTGTAGTGGTCTATGTGGACGGCGCCGCAGTTTTTGGCGTGTGTCAGTCCTTCTTGTCCTCCGCCTAGTATGAAGAGGGTCGGCACCCGGTTCGTCGTCACCTATCCGCGCTGCGAGTCGTCCTCACCTTACTGCAATTACTGCAATTTCTATTAAAACATCTCTTGGCAGTCTGGCGGCTTGGACTGTGACGCGGGCTGGGGGCTTCTCTTTGAAGTATTGGGCGTAGACTTCGTTGTATTCTGGGAACATGTTCATGTCGGCGAGGAAGACGAAGGCCATCGTCACGTCGTTAAGCGTGTAGCCGGCCGCCTCCAGCACAGCCTTTATGTTTTCGAGGACTTGTCGGGTTTGTTCCTTTATGCCGCCTTTTACCACCTCTCCGGTTTTGGGGTCTATGGGTATTTGGCCTGAGACGAAGAGCATGTTGCCCGCCTTTACGGCTTGTGAATATGGACCTATGGGCCTGGGCGCCGACTCTGTGTATATGACCTCTTTCATGGCTGAGTGTACGTTGGCGGTAATAAAGATTACGCTAAAGTATTAAAATGGAGACGGCAGTAGAAATATGTTGCCCGATGTGGTCAAGGTGCCTAGGGTGACTGTTGTGGATAGGGTTTCGCTTCCCGCAAAGGCGACCGCCGTGGTTGTTGTGGATATGCAGAACGACTTCGCGCATCCCAACGGCAAGCTGTACAGCCCCGCCTCCAGGGAGATTATCCCGCGGATCGCGACCCTCCTGGATAAGGCTAGGAGCAGAGGCGTCAGGGTGATATACACAAAGGACACCCACTACCCGGACGACCCCGTGGAGTTCCCCATATGGGGGCCCCACGTGGTTAAGGGAACCTGGGGTTGGGAGATTGTGGATGAGCTGAAGCCGAGGGAGGGGGATATCGTGGTGGAGAAGATGCGTTACGACGCCTTTTTCGGCACGCCGCTTGACCACATCCTCCGTATGTACGGCGTAAGGCACCTGGTCGTGACGGGCACCGTGGCGAACATATGCGTCCTCCACACGGTGGCCAGCGCGAGGCTTAGGCTTTACGACGTCGTTGTGCCCGTGGACGCCGTTGCGGCGTTGAACGAGTTCGACTACGCCGCCGCGCTTAGGCAGATGGACTTCCTCTACAGAGTGACCCTGACGAAGACGGAGGGCGTCGAGTTCGTGAATATATAAAAGTCCCCTCCTTTTTCCTCCGTGTCAGACATCGAGCTGGCTCTTGTGTTGGGGGTGTGGGTTTTGTTCGTCGCCGTGGTCCTCACCCGGTGGACCTACGGGCCGCTTTCGCGGCGGTTCGGCCACATGCGGGCTGTTTACTTCAACCGGAAGATAATCCACGTACTGGCGGGCGGCGTCGTCGCGGTTTTGGTGCCTTTCTTCAGTAGCTGGGTGGTGCCCACCGCGGCGGCGCTTGCCATAGCTCTGTTTCTGTATATTCCGCATAAGATGGGGCGTCTCCTGTGGTGGTTCCAGGACCCAGACAACATGTACGAGGTGTCTTTCGCGGTTATGTGGGCCGTGGTGGTGGCGCTGAGCTGGGGTGTCTTAGGCGACTGGCGGCTTGGCGTTGTGCCCGCGTTGTTTATGGCGGTGGGGGACTCGGCCACGGGGGTTGTGAGGAACCTTTTGTTTAAGCGGCGGACCAAGCACTGGGCTGGCAACATCGCCATGGCCGCGGTTTCTGTCCCCATAGGCTGGTACTACCTAGGCGTCGCGGGGGCGCTGGCGGGGCTTCTGGCAAGCGCCGTGGAGAGGTTCGAGTTCCCCCCGATCGACGACAACGTGATTGTTCCCGCTACTTCGTTTCTCTTCCTTCTTCTTGCCCGCACAGCCTTCCCACTATGATGCTGCTGTAGAGGCCGCCTTGGTATACCACGCGCCTGATCAACACCTCGCCGCCTACTTGGCTTAGAAACGTCTTGTACCTCGGCGTTATTACGACGTAAATGGCGCACCCCCTCGCCAGCCTCCTCATGGCTTTGCCGAGGAGGCGGTACAGCCGGCCTATCTTGCCGGGGATTCTGAAGCCGTAGGGCGGGTTGTAGATGTACTTATCGCATACGGGCCTCATGGCTCGGTACAACTTCGTGGAGTCAAACCAGAGGAAGTCGGCGTAGAGGTTGTGGGCGGCGTTTCTCGCGGCGCCTTTGACGTGTTTCAGCGATATGTCTACGCATATGAAACGGCTCTGCGGCGCCGCCTCAGCGGCCTCTGCCGCGATGGTGCCGCCTCCGCAGGTGAGGTCGCAGAGGACCTCGCCTGGCTCAGGCCTGGCGAGTTTAAGCATGGCGTAGGCTATTACGGGGTTTAGGCTGGCGTAGTGTTCATACACCCGCCACGGCCTGTCTTTAAGGCTTCTTTTGGCCACTGTGATCCAGACGGCGACGTAGTTCTCCACCACGTCGACGTTGATCTCTATGTCTGGGTCGACCAGGCTTATGACCACCCCCCGGCTCTTGAGCCACTTCCCCACTTCTCTCTCCACGTCGCGGGAGGTGAAGTTGTGCGTTCCGACTCGTTCCGACCTGACGCCGGCTGTGGTGTTTCTAGTGAGGTACTTCAACGCCTCGGGAAGGCGCTCTGCGGCTAGCGCCGCCACCTCCCGCAGGTCGTTTGCGTATCCGTCGCCGAGGAATATGCCGAACCGCTCCACAGACCTGAGCGCGTAGAGGCGAGAAGGCTCTGCGTCGACTTCAGCCGCCACGCGTCCCGTCATGTATCTGCCCCGTGCCCATCTGGTCGGCAGTTTTTCGTAGAGCTCCTCTATGACTACATCCTCTAGGCCTGGCACTGTGGTGAAGAGATACTTCACTGCTGTCGCCTTATTTTTAAGTTTTTATAGATCTGTGAACACGGTTAGCGGTGGATAAATATGTGGCGGATACCTCGGCGATATTGGATGGGTCTTTGAAGGAGGCGGTGGTGGGGGGGAGGGTCAGAGGCACTCTCTTCCTTCTGTCTGAGGTAGTGGAGCACTTCGCCTCCCTAGCGAGGCGTGGCGACGGAGTGGGCATAGTGGCGATGGAGGAGTTGAGAGATCTTCACGAGGTGGTGGAGAAGCTCGGCCTCTCGGACTTCGTCAAGATAGAGACTGTTTCTGTGGGGAGGCGTCTCGACGACGGCGAGCTCGACGTGTATGCCAGGAGGTTTGCGAAGGAGAACGGCTGTATCTACGTGACGAGCGACGAGTTGGCTAGAGACGCCGCCGCTGTGCAGGGAATTCCGGTGCTCTACCTCGGCAAGCCCCGCGAGACGTTGACTATAGAGAAGTTCTTTGGGAAAGACGTAATGTCTGTCCACTTGAAGGAGGGTCTGCCTCCCTTCGGGAAGGTGGGCAGGCCGGGGAACTGGCGCTTCGTCCAGCTCTCCCCCGAGCCGCTTACTAGACAGCAACTTGACGCCATCGTGAGGGAGCTCGTCTCCGAGGCCTCGCGGCTTGGCCCCCGGACTAAGATCGAGATTAGGCGGCCGCATTCGCTCATAATCCAGCATAAGGACTTCAGAATCGTTGTGGTCTTTCCGCCGGTCTCGGAGCGGCTGGAGATAACCGCCACGAGGCCGGTGGTGAGGAAGAGCATTGAGGACTACGGCCTGGACCCCAGGGTGTTGGAGCGTCTGGAGAAGAGCGCCGAGGGCATCTTGATAGCGGGGGCGCCGGGGGCCGGCAAGACAACCTTCGCCCAGGCCTTGGCGGAGTTTTACCTCAGCAAGGGGAAGATCGTGAAGACTGTGGAGTCGCCGCGTGACATGACGCTGAGCCCGCCTATCACCCAGCTCTCCAAGAACTTGGCCACGTCGGAGGAGATACACGACATACTGCTCCTCTCCCGCCCAGACTACACCATCTTTGACGAGATGAGAGACACTGCGGATTTCCAGCTCTACGTCGACCTTCGGCTGGCCGGCGTCGGCATGGTCGGCGTGGTGCACGCCACGTCGCCTATAGACGCCATACAGCGCTTCATCAGACGAGTCGAGCTCGGCATGATACCCTCCATAATAGACACAGTGATCTTCATGAAAGACGGCGAGGTGAAGAAGGTCTACGCCCTCAGCATGGTGGTGAAGGTGCCGGCGGGCATGCGGGAGGAGGATTTGGCGAGGCCCGTCATTTTGGTAAAAGACTTCCTCACAGGCGAGGTGGAGTACGAAATCTACGTGTTCGGCGAAGAGACCTTTGTAGTCCCCATGAAGAAGGTGGAGGAGAGGGCGCCCAGCCGCAGGATCTACTCCATGGTGGTCTCTGCGCTTAAGCGCTACGTGCCTCCCAGCGAAATCAAGCTGGAGGAGCGAGACGGGTTGATAGTCATCAAAGTGCCTGAGGAGTACCTCGGCGTCGTCCTCTCCCGCGGCGTCACCAAGCTGGAGAAACTCAGGAGGAAGCTGTCAGTGGACTTCAGAATAGAACCTCGGTGACGAGTACAGCGGCTTATTACGACGCCATAGCCCAAATATACAGCGACGTCTACCTCGGCATTGATTACTACAGGCTGTTGTACAGGAAGCTGGGCGAGGTTATCGACGCCTATATACGGCCCGGCATGGCGGTTCTCGACGTGGGGGCCGGCACCGGCTTCTGGTCTGTCTACATGCGCGCCAGGGGTGCCCGGGTGGTTTCGCTTGACATCTCTGCGAAGTCGCTTGAGTTGTGTAGATGCGACGACAAGGTAAACGGCGACGCCGCCCGCCTGCCCGTCAGGCAGGGGAGCTTCGACGCGGTGACCGCCCTGGGCAGCGTCTACAATCATGTGTCTAGCCTCACAGAGGCCTTCGCCTCTGCGGCGCGGGTCTTAAAGAGAAGCGGTCTCTTCATAACGGACGTGGACAATGCCGTCTGTCTAGACATGTTGTACGAGTATTTATTCCACCAAGGCCTTCGTCGGCTTGGAGAGGCTCTGTTCCGCGGCGTGGTGGCGGGACGTTGGGAGTCGGCCCACGGCGAGATTCCCTTCACCTACTACTCATACTTCTACGTGAGGTCTGCCCTCGCCAGAGCCGGGTTTAGACTTGTGGAGGCCCGGCCCATCTACCTCCTCCCCCCGCTCCCCTCTCGGCTTCTCCAGAGGAGGCTTAGGGCGCGTTGGTTCGAGCGGTTTGACTTGCTCAAGCGGCTTGCCCCCTTCGCCACCACGGTTATCTACGTCGCCGTTAAAGCTTGACGAGGAGAGCGTCGAAGTCCTCCGGCACGTAGACGTGGGGCGGCGGCTTAACGGCCTGGGCGTATGCCCGGTGCCTCTCCTTGTCTGGATACCGGGCGCTGACGTGCGTGAGGACGAGGACCGAGGCCTTGAGCGCCTTGGCGGCCTCCACCGCGTCCGCCACAGTGGAGTGGCCCTCTTCGTGGGCCTGGCGGGGATCTACGTCGTCGGCGAAGGTGGCCTCGTGGATCAACACGTCGACCCACTCCACGGCCCTCCACATGTTGGGGCAAGGCGCGGTGTCGCCGGTGTAGAGAAGCCGGCGGAACCTCTTGTGGGCTGGGTCGGCCACCTCCTCCGGCGTCACGACGCGTCCACCCACTTCCACGGGCTCCCCCCTTATGAGGCTGGTCAAGGCCCACTTGGGGAGACCTGCGACCTTAGAGAGGTCCAGCTTGTACCCCACGTCCCACTCGAGGAGCCATCCGCAGGCGTCGACGGTGTGGCACACCTCCACGCATCTAATCCGCAGGCGGTTTCCCTCGTAGCCGTCTGCCACCTCCACGCCCAGCCGCCTCAAGACGTCGTGCATAGAGCGGGGCGCCAACACCATCAGCCTGCCCCCCAGGAATCTGCTGGTCAACACGAGGCCGGGGAGCCCGAGCACGTGGTCTTCGTGGGAGTGTGTGACGGCGACCAGTGTGAGGGAGGCCGGCGACACGTCGATCTGCATAAGCCTGTACTGGGCCCCCTCGCCGGCGTCTAGCATTATTCTGTGGCCCAGCCAATCCTCTAGGTATATCGCTGGGAGGGTTCTGTCCGACTTGGGGACCGCCCCTCCCGTGCCCAGAAACACCAGCTTAAGGAGAGGCACAGACCGCCTCGCGTAGGGCGTTAAAAAGCCTTCCTGTAGAGCTGGACAATTTCCTCAAGCGAAAGCTGGTATACCCGCTTCTCCGAGTCCGCCAGCTTCAGCCGCCTCAGAGTCTTCCGTCTGGCGGAGAAAAGCCAGGCGGTGAACTGTTGAAATTTTTCGAAGTCCTCTACGCAGGGCCGTCTCGGCGTCAGGCGGACTACTGCAGAGTACACCTTCGGCGGCGGCTCGAAGGCGTTTGGTGGGACTACGCGGAGTATCTCCACCTCGTAGTGGCACTGTATGGCCACGGTGAGGCGGCCGTAGTTCTCGCCGCCCGGCTTGGCGGAGAGACGCTCTGCCACCTCTTTCTGCACGGTGACGACGGCCGGCAGTCTGTGTCTTGCCAGCTTTAGGAGGAGGGGCGAGGTGATGGAGTACGGCATGTTGGAGACGAAGAAGTCTGCCTTAGGCCACTCAAGCTCCAAGGCGTCGCCTTCTATCACCACCACGTTAGGCGGCGCCGTCCGCCGTAACGCTTCGGCGAGGACGCGGTCTACCTCAACGGCGTATACCACTCTAGACTTCTGGGCGAGTGGGATTGTGAGGACTCCGCGGCCTGGCCCCACCTCGAGCACCTCCAAGCCGCTGGGCACGAGACTAACTACATACTCCGCAACAGAGACGTCTCTAAGGAAGTGTTGGCCAAGTCTCTTTCTTTTTTTACGCACGTATGTCTGTGTGTACCGCTATTTAGACCTGACGTGCTGAACTGTTGGCGTTGGTGTTTTTATAATTAGTTTTTGTAGTGGCCGTGGACTATAAGTCGCTTGGGCTAAAGGTGGGTCTTGAGATCCATATCCAGCTTAACACGCGTCGGAAGCTCTTCTGCCACTGTCCCCCCGAGTTGCGGGACGACGAGCCGCATTTTAGGTTGGAGAGGCGGCTTCACGTCTCTGTGAGCGAGCTGGGCGCCGTAGACCCGGCTGCGTTGTGGGAAGTGCGTAAGAGGAGGAAGTACGTCTATGAGGGGTACCGCGACACAACTTGCCTAGTGGAGCTCGACGAAGAGCCTCCGCATATGCCTGACGAGGAGGCGCTTGTGACCGCCGTGGCGGTGGCTAAGATGTTCAACGCCAAGCTTTTCGACGAGATACACGTCATGCGTAAGACGGTGATAGACGGCTCTAACGTCTCCGGTTTTCAACGTACTATGCTTGTGGCCTACGGCGGCAGATCTAAGATACTGGGTTACGACATAGGGATTGAGACCATTGCGCTGGAGGAGGACGCGGCGAGGAAGATGAGTGAGGAGGGGAAGACGGCGGTGTATAGGCTGGACAGACTTGGGATCCCGCTTATTGAAATCGCCACTGAGCCCATGACCTACACGCCTCAACAGGTGGGAGACGTGGCGTGGATAATCGGCTACAGCGTGAAGATAACCGGCAGAGCCAGGCGGGGCCTGGGCACGGTGAGGCAAGACGTCAACGTGTCTATAGCGGGGGGCGCCAAGACGGAGATAAAGGGCGTGCCGGACCTCTCCCTCATCCCCAAGGTCATAGAGTACGAAGTTATGCGGCAGGTGAATCTTTTGAAAATCGCAGAGGAGCTGAAGAGGCGGGGAGTTCAAAAGATCGAGTTCTCTACGGTGGACGTCACAGCCGCTTTCGGGAATACCAAGTCTAAACTCATCCGCCGGGTGCTCGACGCGGGGGGTAGGGTGGTTGCTGTTAAGGCGCCTGGCTTCCAGAAGCTCTTCGGCTTTGAGGTTCAGCCGGGCCGCCGCTTCGGCACGGAGCTGGCCGACTACGTGAGGGCGTGGACTGAGCTGGGCGGTCTTCTGCACAGCGACGAGCTCCCCGGCTACGGCATCGCCGCGGAGGAGGTCCGTGAGGTGGTGAACAGAGTGGGTGTGGAGAGCTTCGTGCTTCTCATGGGCGTAGACGAGAAGGAGCTTGAGGAGGCCGCCAAGGTGGTTGTGGAGAGGCTCAACATGGCTCCGCTGGGCGTGCCTGAGGAGACGAGGGGGGCTAACCAAGACGGCACCACTAGGTTCCTTAGGCCGAGGCCTGGCGCGGCCAGGATGTATCCCGAGACCGACCTCCCGCCTATCAAGATAACCATCGAGCTGGTCAAGAGGGCTGAGGAGATTGCCAAGGTGAGTCTGGAGGGGAAGCTCTCTGAACTTGTCTCCATGGGCCTCAGCAGAGACTTGGCGCTTCAGCTCGTCAAGTCGCCTCACTTGGAGAGGTTTGAGGAGTACGTGGCGAGGTTTAGGTCTGTGCCGCCTCAGTTGATAGCGACGGTGCTTCTAAACGTGGCGCGGGCGCTTTCGAGAGAAGGCGTCGAGATCACCGAGGAGAAGTTGACGTCTGTCTTCGAGACCCTTGACAAGAAGATAATCACGAAGGAGGCGGTGGAGGAGGTTCTGCGCAACATGAAGCCGGGGGAGTCGGCCGAGGAGGCTGCCCGGAGGCTCGGCTTGGTCAAGCTCAGCTACGAGGAGGTGAAGAAGATAGTGGAGGAGGTGGCGAGGGAGGTGGGGCGTGAGAAGGCGCTGGTGGAGGTGATGCGGAGGTTCAGAGGGAGGATCGACGTGGAGGACGTTAAGCGCGCACTATCTGAGTTATCTATATAA
>JAEMPK010000006.1:0-7195 GCA_022759345.1 Pyrobaculum sp.
CTGGGCTTGAAGGCGCCTCCCCTCAAGGCGTCTGCGCCGGCCTCCTTCACGAAACGCGCAGTCTTCAAGATCTGCTCCTCAGTCTCCACAGAGCAGGGCCCCGCAATGATGAAGATCTTCCCCTCTCTAATCTCCCTGTCGCCTATCCGCACCGGAGTCGGCTCCTTCTTGAACTCCCTCGACACGAGCTGGTACTCGGTCTTGAGCTCCACCACCGCCTTAACCGGCGTCTTCAGCCCGTCGAGACGCGAGCCAGGCGGCGTGGCAACTATATAGTTGCCCCACAGCTCTACATACCAAGCAGACACCCCTCTGGACTCTATCTCCTCCTTAAGCGCCTTGCCCCGCTCCCGGCTGTCCACCACGTACAGCATATAGAGACGCGAACGGCCCTCGTTATAAACTTGCAAAACAACAACCCGCCCTATAGAGACGGAGTAGTTTCGTAAACCGGAGAACCGTGAGAAGTAGAATGACCAGGTTGAGCTGGAGACAGATTGAGAGGTGCTTGTTTCCTAAGGCTTATGAGAGGCTATGGCATTCCAACCGCTGAGTTGCGACAAGTTTGTGAGCAAGGCTACGCAAGTTGAGCTCGGCATGCGGACCCCGCTAAAGGCCCTAAGGGCCGGTTTTGAAACGGCACGTAGCGCCGTCAGCCTCACGATGCAAGGCACCGATGAAAGCTGGATTAGGTCCCCGCCCAGGGGCCTTGGGGTGGGTCAGAAACTCAGTTTAGAAAGCAGGGCGACCAACGCGGCGGCGACGGCGTCTTTCAATGCCTGCGGCGTCACCGCGCCGTTTTCGTAGTCTCGCCTGAGGTCCTCTGCGGTTTCGTATCTGCGGCCTCCCACCTCCAGCGGGCCGGCGTATGGTATCAAGAGGTGTGCCGCTATTTCGTACACGGGGTTGAACCTAGTCTCGCGGGGTGGGCAGTAGGCTGCCCATATCTTCTTCCTCACCTCCTCCTCTCCGTCCGTGACGAAGATGGCGCTCTGCGGCTTAGACTTGCTCATTTTATACATGGCGTAGACCTCGTCGAGCTCTCTGTGGGTGCCCTCCATCCTGCCGGTGCCGGAGAGCGAGGTGATTATGGGGGTGTGGAGAGCTATAGGCTTCTTAAGCCCCAGCTTCTCCGCCACGTCTCTGGCGAGCATGTGGGCCCGCCGTTGATCCATGCCGCCGACGGCCACGTCTACGCCGAGGTAGAAGATGTCGGCGACTTGCATTATGGGGTAGAGAAGCTTGGAGAAGTCCAGCTCCACCTCCTCGGCGCGTCGCCCCATCACAGGGGTCGCCCTCCTAATCCTAGCCAAAGAAGTCTCCTTGGCTATGCGCAACGCGAGCTCCCAGTAGCGGGGGTCCTTCACGATCTCGTCGCCGTATACGTATTTGAACTGCCCCACTCTGCTCAACACGGCTTTGATCCTTTCGCCGTGGTTTCTCAACTCCTCCAGAGACCCCTTGTCGTTTATCCAGCCGTGCCACGTCGCCACCAGCACAACCACGTCGAAGCCGGCCTCTCTAAGCTCGGCGAGTTTATAAGCCCACACAAGCCATCCGATGTGTATAGGCCAGAGAGGCTCGAAGCCGAGGTACGCCGTGCCGCCTCTGAGGGCTAGAAACTCCTCTTTAGTAACCACCTCTTCTACATTCCTCAATAGACGTTCCATATAGTAACTACTTCACCTATTTATAAGAACAACCCAAAGGTTAAATACCGGGTCTTTCGTTGGTCATATGCAGGGGTATTTACAATCGGGGTGGAAAGAGGGGTTTTAGGTCTAGACGAGCTTATATGTAAGGCCAGGAGATACGTGGTGTTGATGGCCGGCTACGACCCCGGCATACATCTCGGCTCCTCTCTCTCCGTGCTGGAGATCGTGGCCGCGCTGTACGGCACCGGGAGGCTGAAGTTCAACGTGGCCAACGGGGCGCACAACAGGAACTACTTCGTCCTCTCCAAGGGCCACGCCATACACGCCGTCTACGCCCTGGCGGCGGCCATGGGCTACCTCACCGTAGACGAGCTGAGAGAGACCGGAAGCGTGGGCAGCCGGCTTCAGAACCACCCCGAGGTGGACACGCCGTTTGTGGACGTGCCTAACTCCGGCTCCCTCGGGCAAGGCATAAGCCTGGCCGTGGGGCTGGCGCTTGGGCTGAGGCTGAGGGGCGAGCCTGGCCGCGTATACTTGGTGACCGGCGACGGCGAGCTGGACGAGGGGCAGTCTTGGGAGTCCTTCGCCGTAGCGGCCCACTACGGCCTCAACAACCTCGTGACCATCGTCGACTTGAACAACGTACAGCTGGACGGCCACAGCGAAGAGGTTCTGCGGAAGGGCGATCTGGCGGGCAGATTCAGGTCGCTGGGCTTTGAGGTGTTTGAAGTGGACGGCCACGACGTCGCCGCCATAATCTCGGCGCTGGAGAAGGC
Source organism: Pyrobaculum sp. (assembly GCA_022759345.1). GTDB lineage: Archaea > Thermoproteota > Thermoprotei > Thermoproteales > Thermoproteaceae > Pyrobaculum. Next base: position 2,432 of record JAEMPK010000006.1, read on the forward strand.
CGAAAACAGCACCAAACCCGCCGTCGTCATAGCGAGAACTGTGAGAGGCAGAGGCGTGCCGTCTATAGAAGACACCGCTAAACAGAGGCTCTCCAGAGACGAGGCGTTAAGTCATGTAAACAACATATGTTAGACCTTGAGAGCTTAACGCCGAGGGAGGCGCTGGGCCGCGCCCTCTCTGACCTCGGCGACTTGAGGAAAGATGTGGTCGTGCTTGTGGCGGACACAGGCGAGACCACCAGGGCGAGGCTCTTCGCCGAGCGGCACCCGGAGCGGTTCTTCAACGTGGGGATAGCTGAGCAGTCTCTGGTGGGCATAGCGGCGGGACTTGCCTTGGCCGGCTTCATGCCCTACGCCTTGACCTTCGCCGCGTTTATGACCAGGGCGTGGGAGCAGGCCAGGAACTCGGTGGATCGACTCGGCCTGCCTGTTAGGCTGGTGGGGACTCACGCCGGCTTCGCCGACGCCTACGACGGGCCTTCGCACCAGGCGCTGGAGGACATAGCGTTGTTTAGAGTCCTGCCCAACTTCACTGTGCTCGTGCCGGCGGACTCCTGCGAAGTCTACCGGGCGGTGACCGCCTCCGCCACCGTGAAGGGGCCTGTGTACATAAGAGTGGGGAGAGACTTCCACATACCCACCACCTGCGGCCTCTACGACAGGTTTGAGGTGGGTAGGGCCTACGTCGTGCTGGAGGGCAACGACGTGTCTATCTTCACCACCGGCGTCACGCTCCCGCTGGCCGTGGAGGCGGCTCAGGTTTTGAGAGATAGGGGCATCTCGGCGGCCGTGGTCCACTTCCCCACGGTGAAGCCTCTCGACTACGCGGCTGTGGAGAAGTACGCATCTGCGACAGGCGCCGTGTTGACCGTGGAGGAGCACATGGTGTACGGCGGCTTCGGCTCTGCGGTGGCTGAGCACCTCGCCCAGACCCGGCCCACCAAGATGGCCATAATGGGCCTCAAGTCCTACGGCAGAACCGCCAAAAGCCCCCAGGAGCTGTACCAGCTGTTTGGGCTGACGCCTGAGAACATAGCGGCCAGGGCGGAGGAGCTTGTGAAGCTGAGATGAGGCGGTTTTACTACAGACACAGCAGAGGCGTAACCGAAGTCGTAGTGGGGAGGGGGCTCCCCTACGCCTCTTGGGCGGAGCGGGCTGTGGTCGTGGTCGAAGAGGGGCTCAAGCCGCCTCTCGCGGGGGTGCCCACTCTCGTCTTGAGGGGCGGGGAGGAGGTGAAGAGCTTAGATGCCTTGACGCGGCTCTACAGCTTCCTTGCCGAGGCCGGCGCGGACAGATCCACCGCGTTGGTGGCTGTTGGCGGCGGGGCGCTTCTAGACTTGGCCACCTTCGCGGCGGGGACCTACATGCGCGGGATAAGGCTTGTGCAGGTGCCGACGACTCTTCTGGCCATGGTGGACGCGGCGTTGGGGGGGAAGGGCGCCGTGGACTGGGGCCCCGTCAAAAACCTAGTGGGCGTCTTCTACCAGCCGTCCGCCGTCCTCTGCGACCTCGCGTGGCTCGACACCCTGCCGGACAGAGTCTACCGCTCCGCCTTCGCCGAGGTGGTGAAGTACGGCGTGGCGCTGGACGAGGAGTTCTACCGCTGGACGGCCGAAAACGCCGACGCACTGCTGAGGCGGGAGGGGGATGTCGTCGAGGAGGCCGTCTACAAGTCGCTTAGACTCAAGGCGCAGGTGGTGGAGATGGACGAGTTCGAGGAGAGGGGGGTCAGAAACGTGCTCAACGTAGGCCACACCGTGGGGCACGCCCTGGAGCGGGTCCTAGGCCTCCTCCACGGCGAGGCCGTCTCCATCGGCATGGCGGCCGAGCTCCGTCTGGCGCAGGAGCTGGGCTACCTCGCCGAGAGCCACGTCAAGGAGGTGGAAGACACCTTGACAAAGTTTAAACTCCCCGTAAGGGCTGAGGCGACCCGGGAACAGCTGGAAAAGGCCGCGGCCCTCGTCAAGTTCGACAAGAAGAGGAGAGGCGGCTACATATACATGCCGGTGGTGGTGAGGCTGGGCAAGTGGGTCTTGGAGAAGGTGAAGGTGGAGGACGCCGCCAAGGCCTTGACCTACGCGGTGCATGTTCTGCATTAGCCCCGGGAGGTTTGAAGGCAGGTTCGACGCCCCGCCCTCCAAGCCCTATTCGCAACGCCTACTGCTGGCGGCGGCTCTGGCGGAGGGCGAGACGACCATCAGAGGCGTCGAGTGGAGCGACGACTTCGTGGCCATGTACAGGGCGGTGCAGCCCCTGGCCAGGGTAACGGCCGAGGGACGGGACGTCTATGTAAAGCGGCGGGAGCCCGACTTCTACCGTGCCTTCAACGTGGGAGAGAGCGGCTTCACCCTCCGCACGGCCGTGGCGGTCTACGCCGGGGTGCCGGGCGCCACCGCCGTCTTCTACGGAGGCACCCTCCGGGGGAGGCCTATAGACGAGCTGGTGGCCGTCCTCAACAAGTTGACAAAAGTGGAGAAGGCGCCGGGGGCCGTCTTCATAGAGGGGAGGCGGCTGGAGCCCTTTGAGGTGGAGATACGCGCAGACGTCTCTTCTCAATACATCTCCGGCCTTATGTACCTCGCCGCCGTGGCGGGGGGCGGCGTCGTGAGGCCGGTGGGCGCCAGGAAGTCTTGGAGCTTCGTAGAGGCCACGGCAGAGGTCTTGAGGACGTTCGGCGCAGAGGTGAGGCTGGGAGAGGCCGTGGAGGTCAGAGGCGGGTTGAGAAGCCCCGGCGAGGTGGAGGTGCCGGGGGACTTCAGCCTCGCCGCCTTCCTCATGGTGGCCGCCGCGGCCACCGGCGGCCGGGTGGAGATACGCGGCCGCATCGCCGACGTGGATAGGCCGGCGCTGGAGATACTCCGCAAAATGGGGGCAGACGTAGTTGAGAGGGACGGAGCCGTGGAGGTGGGCGGGGCGTTTACGAGAGGCGTAGACGTGAGTCTCGGCGGCAACCCAGACCTCGTCATGCCGGTGGCTCTGGCGGCGGCTATGTCCGGAGAGGAGACCGTAATTAGAGACGTGGAACACCTCCGCCACAAGGAGAGCGACAGGATATCCACCGTGTTAGACGTATTGCAGAGAATGGGCGTGTCGGCTTGGTACAGAGACGGCGCGCTCCACATAAGAGGGCCTCCCAGTAGGAGAAACGTCGTCTTTTCGTCGCATGGAGACCACAGAATAGGCTTGATGGCCCTCGCCGCCGCCAAGGCGGTTGGGGGCTGTATAGACGACGTGGCGCCTATCGCCAAGTCTTGGCCCACGGCGCTTTTGTATATAAACCATTGAATACTAGACGCCATGAGGATCGTCGTCACGGGCGGCGCCGGCTTCATAGGAAGCCACCTAGTGGATAGGCTGGTGGCTGAGGGGCATGAGGTGGTTGTGGTGGACAACCTCTCCTCTGGGAGGCGGGAGTACGTAAACAAGGCGGCTGAGCTCTACATACGCGACCTCAAAGACCCCGACTGGGGGGTCGGCATACGCGGCGACGTGGTGTTTCACTTCGCCGCAAACCCCGAGGTGAGGCTGTCGACCACGGAGCCCGTGGTGCATTTCAACGAAAACATACTGGCCACCTTCCACGTCCTCGAGTGGGCGAGGCAGACCGGCGTGAGGACTGTGGTGTTTGCCTCCTCCTCCACGGTGTACGGCGACGCGGAGGTCATCCCCACGCCGGAGGAGGAGCCGTATAGGCCGATCTCGGTCTACGGCGCCGCGAAGGCCGCCGGAGAGATCATGTGCGGCACCTACGCCAGGCTCTACGGCCTGCGGTGCCTGGCGGTGAGGTACGCAAACGTCGTAGGCCCCCGGCTGAGGCACGGCGTAATTTACGACTTCATAATGAAGCTCAGGAAGAACCCGAATGTGCTGGAGGTTTTGGGAGACGGCACCCAGCGGAAGAGCTACCTCTACGTGACAGACGCCGTAGACGCCACCATATCCGCGTGGAGGAAGCTAGAGGAGTTGCAACTCCCCTTCCTAGCCATCAACGTGGGGAACATCGACGCGGTGAGCGTGTTAGAGATCGCACAGATAGTCGCAGAGGTGTTGAAGCTCAAGCCCGAGATTAGGCTGGTGCCCGCGACGCCGGACGGCAGGGGGTGGCCTGGCGACGTGAAGTACATGACCCTCTCCATAGCCAAGTTGACGAAGATGACGGGCTGGAGGCCCACCATGTCCAGCGCAGAGGCCGTGAGGAGGACCGCGGAGGACTTGGCCAGGGAGCTATGGGGGCAGACACGGCCCTAGCGGCCGGTCTCCTCGCCGCCGTGATAATCTACACCTGGCTCAGAAGGAGAAAAGTCAACTGCCGAACTTAATTACACGCCTCCCCAAGTGGGAGGCTTTAGGCGTCTCCTCTAGGAGCTTGGGGAGCTCCGAGAAGCTGTGGACTGTGTATATGGGCTTCACGGCGCCTTTCGCCAACAGCTGAAGCGCCTCCTCTAGGTCCCTCCTGCCTCCCTGTATCACAGGCAGGATCTCGACCTCCTTCAATATCAAGAGGCCGAGGGCGACGGGCGTGGGCTGGGGGTCTACGTTGCCGATAAGCGCAATCCGCGACCCCCAGTTAAGCGACCTGATGGTCTGCTCCAGGGTGGGTCCGCCGACGGCCTCCACCGCCCCGTCTGCGCCGCCAAGCTTCTTGACCTCCTCCGAGAAGACCTTGCTGGTCACCACATGGTCCGCGTATTTAGAGACGGCCTCAGCCTTGGCGGGGCTTGTGACGGCTATCACCTCGGCCCCGTAGGCCTTGGCTATCTGCAC
>JAEMPK010000006.1:7295-13058 GCA_022759345.1 Pyrobaculum sp.
CAGTACTCACACTCGCCGCAGTACTCATACATCATGCCGGCCACTGCGTCGCCCGGCCTGAGACCGGAGACCCCCTCCCCCACCTCCTCCACGACGCCGGCAAACTCGTGGCCAGGCGTAATCGGCAGTTTAACCCTCTGGAAGCCCTGCCAAGCCAAGTAGTCGCGGTAGCAGACGCCAGCCGCGGCCACCCGCACCACCACTCTGCCGGGCGCCGGCCTGGGCCTCTCCACCTCAGAAAGAACAGGCGGCTCTCTAAACTTGTGAAGAACGTACGCCTTCATTACACGAAAGAGGCCCCACGCTTATTAACTATTCCTCAGCCTCTACAGCCCGCACGCCTATGCCTAACAGACGCCTCACCACTCTGTCTATCAGCCGCACATAAGCGCCTCTGTGTCCTATAAAGGCGCCGAACTCGCTCTTCTTGACCTGCACCAAAAGCTCAGGCCCCGCGAAGTCGACGTCCACGATGTGCTTCGAAATCCAGCCCACGGGATGCACAGCCCTAATCCACTGCTTAAAGTCCAGCGTCATCTCCAAAGTCCTCAGCCGGGCCCCCACCTCGCCTTCGATAGTCTTAATCCTCTCGCCGCCGCGGCCCACCAACCTGCCCAGCTGGCCCTCCTTGACCACGATAAGCGCATCCGGCACGTTCTCGCTTTTGATCCCCAGAGAGTCCTTGTCGGCCTTGAACTCCACAGCCGTCACCACGTCTGCGTCTGGGGCGAAGATGCGCGCCGTCTCGTAGATGTAGCGCTCCGTCTCGGAAAGCTGCCTCTTCCGCATCCTAAGCTCCAGCGCGAGCTTAATCCCCCTCCGGGCCCCGGGCCTCACGATGTCCTTCACGCCGAGGTCCACCACCTCCGCCTTCTCCTCCCCCAGCAGAGCCTCCCTGAGGAGGGTTGCGCCGTCTTTCTCCACGCCGGCCGGCCTCTGGAAGATGGGGTCCCCCGCCACGACGAGCCTGCTACCCCTCCCCAGCCTTATGAGCATCTCCGCCGCGCTCTCAGGCTGGACGTTCTGCGCGTCGTCTAGAAATATCACAGACTCGTCGAAAGTCCTGCCCCTCAGGTAGGACACGTCTGTGACTATGACCTTCTCCTCCCTGAGGAGCTTCTCCACGTAGCTCCTATCGGCGTAGGGGCCCAAGATGTCCTCTAGATAAGCCGCTGCGATTCTGTAGTACATATCCCCCAGCCTCTCCGGCGTCAACGTCTCGCCGGTGGAGACGTCCACAATAGGACGCGCGATGATGAACCTCTTCGCCTTGCCCCCCTCCACGGCCCAGATACCGTAGGCAATGCTCAAAAGCGACTTCCCAGTGCCCGTGGGGCCGAACAAGCCCACCAGCTCGTTCTCGGGGTCCTTCAACACGTTCACCGCCCTCTCCTGCCCAACAGTCATGGGCTTCAGCTTGTCGAACATGGCTACGCCACACATATATTGCTTATAAACATTATACCTAAACACAGCCATGCAGGCGCCAAAGGTGGCCGTGGCGGCGCTGGCGGTAAAAGACGGGAAGATCCTCCTGGTGAAGAGGAAGTACCCACCAGGCGCGGGCAAGTGGAGCCTCCCCGGAGGCCACGTCGAGCTGGGGGAGAGGCTCGAGGAGGCTGTGTTGAGGGAGCTGAAGGAGGAGACGGGGGTAGACGGAGTTGTGAAGGGCTTCCTCGCCCCCGTGGAGTACATAGAGCAAGACGGCGGACAGGTGAGGTACCACTTCGTCATCTTGGTCTACCTCGTGGAGGCGGCAGGCGAGCCCCGTGCGGGGGACGACGCCGCCGAGGCCGCCTTCGTGCCGCTGGAAGAAGCGCTGAAGATGGACCTCACAAAAACCACTCTCGAAGTCTTACAGAAGCTACCGCCTCAGCGCTGAGATCCTGACATACGCCTCCTCCACAGCCCTACCTATCTGCGCCTCGGCGGGGGACAGCTCCAGCAGAGCCTTTATGGTGGTGCCGCCCGGCGTCGCAACGTACTGCGCCAGCTTCTCCAAGCCGAACCTGTCGTCAAGCGCCGGAAGCGAGGCCATGAGAGACAGAACCACCTCCCTCGCCAGATCCCACGGGATCCCGATGTTGACGCCCGCCCTAATCAGCGCAAGCGCCAGCTCCGCCACGATGGCAGGGCCCGAGCCAAGCAGAACCGTCAAGGGGTCTATAAGCCTCTCCTCCACCCAAAACGTTGGCGCCACATGGGCGAGGACCGAGTTGACAAGCTCGTCGTACTGCCCCGCCACCGCTATGGCCGTGAGCCCCACGTTGGTCATGGCTCTGTAGGGCCGCGAGGAGAGGCGGCGCAAAGACTCAAGCGAGGCGCCAGCCACGAAGGAGATCAGCGGCTTATCCACGTGGAACTCCAGCTCAGGCAGGTTGATGGGCTTCACCGCCAGGATTAACACGTCGCTGTTCTCGACCACCGGCCGGTTGTCGGTATACGCCTCAAGCCCCAGCGAGAGGAGCCTCTGCCGGGACCTCTCCGACTTGACCGAGGCGAGGACCCTCACGCCGTTGCCCCGCAACCTAAGCGCAATCTGACTACCCAACTTGCCGGCCCCAATTACGCCCACCGTCAACTGGGGGACGCATGTATAGAGAGAAAAGACTTATTTAAATAGTTACATGCAGTTCTATGTACTTCGCCGTCATCGGCACACACGTCCGCGGCAAGTCCGCAAGCCCCGCCATGCACAAAGCCTCCTTCAAAGCCCTGGGCATCGACGCAGAGTACATAGCCCTAGACGTGCCCCGGGAGGAGCTCCCCTGCTTCGTGCAGCTGGCCAGGCTCAACTTCAGAGGTTTCAACGTCACCATACCTCACAAGGAGGAGGTCATGAAGCACCTCGACGCCGTTGCGGCAGACGCCAGAGCCGTGGGCGCGGTGAACACAGTCCTCGTCGAGAGGAACCTCCTAGTGGGCTACAACACAGACGCCCACGCCGTCTACCGCCTCGCCGGGCCCCACATGGCAGGCGCAGAGGTGCTCATCCTCGGCGCAGGCGGGGCCGCCCGCGCCGCGGCCTTCGCCGCCGTGAAGGCGGAGGCCAAGGCCGTGTACATATACAACAGAACCCGCGGAAGAGCAGAGGCCCTCGCCGGGGAGTTCGCCGAGAAGTTCGGCCGGCGGGTGGAGGCCGTCGGCGCGCCGGTTAGGGCGGACGTGGTGATAAACGCCACGCCGGTTCACGACGCCGTGTTGGCAGACCTAAAGGGGGCCGCGCTCTACGTGGACTTCGTCTACATACCCACCCCCCGCACGGCGATGGTGCAAGAGGCGGAGAGGCTGGGCGTGAAGGTCATAGACGGCGTAGACCTCCTCGTGGAGCAGGGGGCACAGGCAGAGAAGATCTGGCTGGGCGTGGAGCCGGACAGAGAGGTGATGCGCAGAGCCGTCCTCCAGTTCCTGGGAAAAACATGAACACCTTCGGCAGGGAGTTCCGAATAACCACCTTCGGCGAGTCCCACGGAAGGGCGATAGGCGTGGTGATAGACGGCGTGCCCGCCGGCCTCGAGCTCAGAGAGGAGGACGTGAGGAGGGAGCTGGACAGACGCATGTTCTGCCACATCCCAGTCCTAAACCCGCGTTGCGAGCCGGAGGAGTTCGAGATACTGTCAGGCGTAAAAGACGGCTACACCCAAGGCACCCCCATAGCCATAGTGATATGGAACAAGAAGGTCATCTCCAGCTACTACGACGAGCTCTGGATGAAGCCCCGGCCGGGACACGCCGACTTCACCTACTACCTCAAATACGGCAGACACTACGACCACAGGGGGGGAGGCAGAGCCTCCGGCAGGACCACAGCCGCGCTGGTGGCGGCCGGGGCGGTGGCCAAGAAGCTGATAGCGCAACTCGGCGTAGAGGTCGTGGGGCACGTGGTGGAGCTCGGCGGCGTGGAGATAGGCAAGCCCTACACAGTGGAGGACATCAAAAACAGCTGGCGCAAACCCCTGCCGGTGGTCGACGACGAGGCCCTCTCCAAGATGCTGGAGAAGATCAGAGAAGCCGTCCTCGAAGGCGACAGCATAGGCGGCGCCGCCGAGGTCTGGGCCGTGGGCGTGCCGCCGGGCCTCGGCGAGCCCCACTTCGGCAAGATAAAAGGCGACTTGGCCGCAGCCGCCTTCTCCATACCCGGCGCAGTGGCCATGGACTGGGGCGCCGGGAGGAGCTTGGCTAAGATGCGGGGAAGCCAAGCCAACGACCCCATAACTATAAGAGACGGGAGGCCGAGCCTGGCCACGAACAAAATAGGCGGAACCCTCGGCGGAATCACCACAGGCGACCCCCTCTACTTCCGAGTCTGGTTCAAACCCACCCCCTCCGTCAGAAAACCCCAACAGACAGTAGACCTACAACAGATGACCCCCACCACCATACAGTTCAAGGGCAGATACGACGTCACCACAGTCCCCAAGGCGCTGGTGGCCCTAGAAGCCATGACGGCAATCACACTAGCCGACCACATATTACGCACAGGGCTCATCAGAAGAGACAAGCCACTAAACCCGTAGCTTCAAAGCCGCCTCTACAACAGAATCACCAACAACCCACGCGGCAAAACCCGGACCGTTGCGCTTAAACCGCGCGGAGACCTACAACACGTATTAGGCGGACAACTAGCCGTGTCTAGTCCTCACAAGCCCCTTCTCCGGACGTATTACTCCACCTTCCTCACCTCCTCCAGCTTCCCCCGGTCCCCACATATGGGCTTCGCGTCCGCCACGGCGTCCAGCACCACCATAGACCACTCCAGGACCTCGTCAAGCTTCTCCAACGGCAACCAGACCACCTGGCCGACCCCTCTGTGTTCCACCTTATAGTCGCCGCTTTCCACCACCGCCAGGAGGTCCCAGTCGCTCAGCGGTGTGTAGTCGCCCCTAGCCCTAGAGCCGAAGAGAGCCACCACAAGCGCCCTCCCGCAGAGCTCCTCTATAAGCCTACGCGCCTCCTCCTCCCTGGCCCTCGCCACTTCACGCAAGACCTCCAGCCACCTCTCGAACATACCTCCACACAGCATCCATACACTTCACCGCCTCCTCCGCCTTCCCCTGCATCCGCTTAGACGCGCGTCTGTGCACCTCGTCTGTATGTAATGCGCCTCCGAGGCCTCGGCAGACCTCGCAGCGTCCTCAGACACAGACCTCCCCAGCGCCAGATAAGCCAACAGCTCTGTCACGGCGTGCGTCAACGGCCGGGAGCCGGTGATCAACACACCCCTTAACAGAAACTCGGCGGCTTGTTGCGCGAAAAATGCGGCCGAGTCGTATCTACCGCTTCTCAAATCCTCCTCAGCATACTCTCTAAACCTCAACGCTTTTCTAATCCAAGCCTCATAACTCACAAATTTATGAGACGACAAATATCTTTTACAGTCGTAGACGTGGCGACGTGGCAACCAACGCCTTGCCCCCAGCGCCGGAGACAACACCAAAACGGAGGAAGAACCAGACAAACAATCGCCAACGCAATACAGCTTCTCCGTCTGTCCCTGACCTTGGATACACGTCGTAGTCAAAACATTAACGGCCCAGCCGCCACACAGTCAAAAACAGACACCACGCCGCCCAAAGCCCAGAAGCCATAACCGCAAACACAACCACTGACCACGCCCTATGCACAGAACTCATCAAAAATACAGAAACCTAGGGTTCGACATATTCTAAGCTCTGATAACGTCGTCGCAGAATTTTTCAAGTTTTTCCGTCTCCGTCTTTGGCCCTACATCGACAAATAGCAAGAACTTGACATAGCTTGACA
>JAEMPK010000124.1:0-1571 GCA_022759345.1 Pyrobaculum sp.
AAGCTCTTCGGCGAAGTGGTGAGGGTGCAGGGAGACAAGGCCTTTATTCAGGTCTATGAGGACACCACAGGTCTTAAACCCGGCGAGCCTGTGGTGAGGACAGGCGAGCCGCTGAGCGCGTGGCTGGGCCCCACGATAATCGGCAAGATCTACGACGGCGTTCAAAGACCGCTTAAAAACATTGAGGAGATTTCTAAAAGCCCCTTCATCGCCCGCGGCATCGGTTACGAACAGGCGCCGCCCCTTGACTTAAAGGCAGAGTTTGACTTCAAGCCCGCCGTTAAACCCGGCGAGGAGGTGCATCCAGGCGATGTGCTCGGCTCTGTGAAGGAGACCGAGTTGATGACTCATTACATACTGTATCCGCCTTTGCCTGGCCACACGCCTGGCGTAGTGGAGTGGATTGCCGACGGCAAATATAAAGTAGACGACGTAATCGCCAGGATCAGAACTAAACACGGCGTAGTGGAGGTGAAGATGTGGCACAAGTGGCCTGTCCGCAGGCCGAGGCCGTTTAAAGAGAAGCTCCCGCCAGTGGAGCCTCTCATCACCGGCGTGCGTACTGTAGATACCATGTTCCCAATAGCCAAAGGCGGCACAGCCGCCGTGCCAGGTCCCTTCGGCTCCGGGAAGACCGTCATGATACGCACACTTTCTATGTTTGCCCAGAGCCGTTTCATCATACCGGTGCTCTGCGGCGAACGTGGCAACGAGGCCGCCGACGCCCTGCACGGCCTCCTCAAGTTGAAAGACCCCACCACGGGCAGATCTCTCCTGGAGAGGACCACAATCATCGTCAACACGTCTAACATGCCTGTGGCCGCTAGGGAGGCTTCTATCTACATGGGCGCTACGCTAGGCGAGTACTTCCGCGATCAGGGCTACGACGTGTTGGTAGTCGCCGACTCCACCTCACGCTGGGCCGAGGCTATGCGCGAGGTGGCTTTACGTATAGGCGAAATGCCATCTGAGGAGGGGTACCCGGCTTATCTGCCGACGAGACTTGCCGAGTTCTACGAACGCGCTGGCCGCGTTGTGCTGGTGGGAAGCAAGGAGCGCGTGGGTTCTCTCACAATCGCCGCGTCGGTGAGCCCGCCGGGAGGCGACTTCACAGAGCCAGTTACGTCAAATACCCTCCGTTTCATCGGCGCCTTCTGGCCGCTGTCTCCTAGACTTGCGTATTCAAGACACTACCCGGCCATAGACTGGCTTGTGGCCTTCTCCCGCTATGTCGACACTGTGGAGGTGTGGTGGTCTAAGAATGTGTCTCCTGAGTGGAGAAGAATAAGAGACAGCCTCCAGTCAATACTAGTCAAGGAGGCTGAATTACAGGAAATTGTGAGGATTCTCGGCACCGAGGCGTTAAGCGAGTACGAGAAACATATCCTCAACGTGGCTTTCATGATTAGAGAAGGCTTCTTGAAGCAGGACGCATTTAATCCGACCGACACGCCGTCGGCACCCATCAAACAATTCCTCCTCATGAAGGCCATATACACCTATTACGAAGAGGGTCTCAAGGCAATTGAGGCCGGGGTTCCTGCAGCCGCCTTGAGAGAACTAGAGACTGT
>JAEMPK010000124.1:1671-12923 GCA_022759345.1 Pyrobaculum sp.
CTTTTTCTGCCGGGCTTCGCCACCACTCTTAACGTATACGTGTCTGAGCCGTCTTTTATAAAATGCATAACTTCGCCGTCGCGTACCCACTTGACGCCATTTATTTCACGGTGTCTAAACACGTCGGAGGCCATAGGCATGATGATTATCCTCCAGGTGGGTGGCGCCTTGAGGACCACGAAGTTGTAAAGGCCTAAAAGCCTGTTGCCGACTGCTATGGCGTGCCAGCTGTAGTCAGTGGACATGATGTTCCCCAAGGAGATCGAATATGTCGTGTTCTTTAACTGCCTCTTTTCTGATCTCCGACAGCGACGGATAGACGTAGGGAAGGAGCCTTAATGAGTAGTATGTGGATAGCAATGGTAGTCCTAGGAAGTCCCCGAATATGAGGAGCTCCACCAGAAGCCGTGTCTGTCTATGGATTTTGTTTATTTCTCTGTATAGGTCTAGGAAGAGTAGGCCAAAGAGAAAATCTTTGAGAGGTTTAAGATTCATGAAACGAGTAACGTCGCTAACGTCCTAAGCCTTTCAAGCCCTACTATGTCTTCGGGGAATTGTTTCACCACCGCCAGTATGTTTGGAGAGAAGGCTTTTCTTATTAGTTCTAGGTTTCTCTGTTGTTCTTCGTATTTGCTCTTTAAGAAACCTGTGGCGTCGCGCTCAGCCTCCTCGGGGGGTATCACCATGTTGACCACGACGCCTCCGTAAGGTATCTCGTAGGCTCTGACCATTTCTATAAATCTCTGGACTACGGAGATTGAGAGCATTGTGGGTATAGTCACAAATATGAATCTGGTCAGATCTGGATTCGTAAGTATAGATCTGACTTTCACATATCTATTGTAGAGATCTTGCAACTCCATTAAGACGGGGTCTTTCTCGATTTGTTCTTTGATCTTCTCCTTACGGAACGACAACTGCTCTTTTAGGGTTAATGTCTCGATTCTCATCTTAATGGTGCGTTGAAGCCATGCACCGTATAGTTTAGAGAGCCCTATCAGCCTTATTGCATTGGCCACGGCTGCCATGTCGAAGACTATGCGGTCGTAGTTCTCTCCCTCCTTTAGCACCACGTCCATCATCTTGTCGAACGCGGCGGCTTCGTGAAAGGCCGGGTTTGTCGTGGCTATGTCGATCAACGGTTGGATGTCCACGGAGACTTCCGCCATTTTCAACATTTCTTTCAGCAAGTTGGTTATCCTCGTCTTATACTTCTCTACAATGTCGTCGTATTGAACCTCTAGGGCCCAGAGGTTCTTCACGCCTGAAATCTGCTTCACCACGCCGCCGGAGAGGTCTTGGCCGAATACAGAGGTGAGGCTGTGTACAGGGTTGAAGCTTGCCAGAAGCGTCCGTTTGCCCATGTTCTCGGCTAAATACAACGCAGTGGCGGCCGCGATCACGGTCTTGCCTACTCCGCCTTTCCCGCCAAAGAATATGTACTTTACGTTTTGGGACAGCAACTGCTTCATAGGTACTCCTCGATCTTCTTACTGGGAGACCACAGTTCTTCAGCCACAAGCTTGAGCGTCTCCATGCCCTTGGGTTCTCTATTGAGCATCGGCACCACCGCTATTATATACTTGCCGAATTTCTCCACTATCTCGGCGATATACTTCTTCTGCTCTTCTACTCTCCGTCTTAGATACGCCGGCGCATCTGCCCTCTTGGCAAGGTCGGGAGGATAAACCTGGTTGACCACTATGCCCGTCAACTTAAGCCCAAGTGAGTTAAACATTTCTAAGGCCCTCTCGGTGTCGAGTATAGTCATCTTCTCGGGGGTCATGACCATCATAAACGCAGTGGTCTTGGTGTTAAGCAGAATATCTCTAAACTTAAGGATGCGGCCTCTTATGTATTCAAGCTCGTTGAGTATTTCGTCCTCGTAGGTGAGCTTCTGCCGCTTCATCGAAGCCGCCACCCGGCCGTATTCGTAGGCCTGCCGCCTAAGCTCGGTGATTTTCTCGACCCATTTACTGATCACATCTGCTATCGCTATCATCCTGATGCCGTGGCCGAAGGGCGGCATGTCGAAGACGTAGTAGTCGTACTTCCCCTCCGACACGACGTCGACCATGGCGTCGTAGACCGCGCTTTCGTACATGGCGGGCTCCGCCGCCGCGCTGTCTATATACTCCTCAATGTCTTTAGGCAGGGAATCCAGCCTATACATGTCTATAATCTTCTTCTTTATGGCATTCACGTACTCGTTGATCTTCTTGTCTGCATCTATCTCCATCACGTAGAGGTTCTCCGCAAGCTTCACCTCACCCTTACCGAATACGTTCTGCTCAAACACGTCGCTTAACGAGGCTTGGGGGTCTGTGCTGAAGACCAGAGTTTTTTTGCCCATCGACGACAGCTTTGTAGAAGTGGCTGCAGAAAGTGTCGTCTTGCCCAGGCCTCCTTTGCCGGCATAGATAAACACCTTAAGCGAGGGGTTTTCCTCCAGAAGGCCCTTAAGCCCCTTCATGTCACCAGGTCTGTGAAGTCTCTCTCCCTCAACATGTAACGCTTCCAGTTTTGGATATTTGGAAACACATACGGCAAAAGCCTCAAGGAGTAATACGGCGGAAGTATGGGAACGCCCAACATGTCGCCTACCGTAATTATCATAAACAAGTTATCAATCTGGGCCTTAACCTTCAATATAGCAGTAGATTGACCATGCACCGTCAGACCCTCTACTACCTCCCTTATTCTATCTAATATACCCATAGAAAAAGAAATGTGGGGGTTTTTATTGTTTTTGTCTATACCTTGCAACGCCGGCGAATAGATAGTAAGTCATTACTGCGCCAAGTACCAACAGCAACGCTCCAAAAGCCGCCGACAAGAAGTTCGATATCTGCACCACGGCGCCGCCGTAGAGCTTCGCGACTGCTGCCTGGACTCCTATAGGTTTGTTTTGCAAAGCGTAGAGGAGGTAGACGTAGGTCTCCCAAGCCAACGCCGCCAGTGTAGTTATTGCCATGAAGACGCCTGGTATCAAAGTGTACCAACTAGGCTTCTTTATACTGGCGAGGTAAATCGCAATTAACAAAAGCGCGAGACCAGCCAACAGCTGGTTTGTACCTCCGAAGAAGACCCAGAGGTTAGTCCAGCTACCTACGAACGCCAAGAAGCCGGCGACGATCAGTAAAACGATCGGCGAGATATATTTATTCCCCAGGGGGCTGTCCTCAAACAACTCGGCCATTATGAGTCTAAAGACCCTCACGAAGAGCATAGAGGTGATGAGCCCCATGACTGTCACAAAGATGCCGTATAGGATGTTCATGTATATTGGAGGCACTTGAAGCATTTTAGTGGTAAGTAGAGATGCGCCTTGCACGTAGGCGGCGGCGCCCGCAGGCGGCTGGGAGAGCACCATTACTGCGGCAATAGAAGAGAGCGCCACGGCGCCTTCAGTAAACATAGCGCCTCCGCCGACGGGAAGAGCGTCTGTTTCGTACTCTAGCTGCTTAGAGGTGAGTCCTGACGAAACTAAGCTATGCCAACCGGAGATGGCGCCGCAGGCTATAGTAACGAAAAGGATCGGCCATACAGGACCTCCTTGCGGGTTAGCCATGGGATCGACGTATAAGTTCTTCACCGCCTGTTGCTGGATGGTAAGACCCGTGATTGGAGTCACCAAGGCCGCCAGAAGAACTAAGACAAGCGCTATGATGGAGGGGAGGTAGCCCACGTAGACCGTAGGTAGGAGGAATTTGGGCATGGGGGTGGTGGCTGCTATGTAGTACAGGATTGAAAGAACTAGAAGCCAAAACGCCACGGTGAAGGTGCCGGGGTATGTGAGCTTGGGGTCGAAGCCGTATTGCGTGAAGAAGCCGGGGCTGTCTAGGAAGTTTGTGGTGGGCCATTGAGCCGCCGGAATTAACGCCACCGTGAAGTAACCCACTAGCACTATAAGAAGCGCTACCAGCGTAGCCAATAGGACGTCCATCCGCATTCTGAATATAAGCTGGCCGAATATTACGCCTCCAAAGAGGACGAAAAGAGTTGCGGTGAAGGTGCCCGGCACTCTGTTCAACACGTCGATGATGACCCATTCAAAGACGGCGGTGATTATGATAAGGTAGAAGATTAAGTACACCAAGAGTATCTTCCGGGCGCGGTCTCCCAGCAACTTATAGGTTATGGGGCCCATGGACCTCCCCTCGTTTCTCACCGACATCATCATGGCTGAATAGTCCTGCGCCCAGCCGATGAACATGTTGCCGAAGATCACCCACAG
Organism: Pyrobaculum sp.; assembly: GCA_022759345.1. GTDB lineage: Archaea > Thermoproteota > Thermoprotei > Thermoproteales > Thermoproteaceae > Pyrobaculum. Next base: position 5,909 of record JAEMPK010000124.1, read on the forward strand.
CAACGCAGGTAGCCAGCCGAAGAACAAGACCGCCGTGAGCGGCCCCACTATTGGGCCCAAGGCAGCCACCGACTTGAACTGGTAGCCGAAGAGGACGTATTTAGACACCGGGAAGTACTCAACACCGTCGAAGTACAGCCTCGACGGGGTGGGTCTGTTGGGGTCTGTTTCCCAAATCTTTTTGTCTACCCACCTCGCGTAGAATCTATATGTTAGAAAATACAGCACCAGCCCTAACAATATATAGGGAGCTGGGGTATTTAGCATATAGTCAATACCGCTCAACTATATAAGTGTTGGGTTTGCCAAAGGACGAGATCTTATCGGTATAAATTAGCCATTTGACGAAAAAAGTTTCGCAAATCCAAGCGCGGCGGAGAGGGCCTTTCTGCAGTCGGTGCCCGGCATGATTAACTGCACAGATCTTCCGGATACCGTAATTCTCCAGATCCCCCTCTCAGCGGCGTAGCTCAGTATCTTCTCCAAGACGTTCTTAGGAGTTGAGTGGTTTACTACGTAGTAGTCGCCTATTTTTCTGCCTCTCCCAGACCTCGACGCGTCGGCTACTCCGATATCTATTGGTAGCATTAACCTAGTCGCCACGTAGGGGCGGCGGCCAGCCGCAAACGCGGCTAGTAGGTTCACTGGGTTGTCCCATGGAAGTCTGTTGATGAACATCTCTATTTTGTCGTTGTTGCATAGAAGTGAGATGAAAAGCGAGTTAGGTCCTCCTATCCATCTCTCCACAGCACATCCACAGCCCTTTACCACAGACTTATTGAATCTATGCGCAACGACGTGGGAAACGGCGTACCAAAAGCCAATTATCAATATGAATATAATTAACGCGTCCAGTGGCGACATGTCTGAGACTATTTCAGGGTAAATATTTGTTCTCTAACCGCCTCAGGTCTGAGGCGACAAGCCAAATGTTTATATACTGTTCGGTGTGTTTAGGCGTGTCCCGGGTTTCTCTCGGCGTAAAGGAGGTGGTGGTTATCCCCAAGGAGGAGGCGAAAGAATTGCTTAAGCGGCTTAGGACGAGACCTTGGCAACTGCCTTGGATAAGATCCAGCGACCCGCTGGCGCAATCCGCCGGAGCTAAGCCAGGCGACGTCCTTAAGATAGTGAGGGAGTCGCCCACAGCGGGGGAGGCTGTTGTATATCGTCTAGTGGTGCCGGGGTAGGCTGGAGCTTAAATTTTTATACTGTACACTGTAGTGGGGCGATGGTAGATCTTCTCCCACTGCCAATTCTCACAAGCCCCAAAGATGGGGAGTTCCCCTCTCGGGATGACCGGTGGGCCCTTGTGGAGAGGTTTATCAGAGATAAGGGCCTTGCGAACCACCAGATCAAGTCTTTTAACGACTTCCTAGAGAAGAAGTTGCCTAAGATAGTGGAGGAGTTTAAAGTCGTTGAGACAGAGATCAAAGGTCTCAAAATCGTATTGGAGCGACTGGAGGTTGGGTGGCCGAGGATTAAGGAGAGCGACGGCTCCGAGTCTTTGATATATCCGATGGAGGCTAGGCTACGCAACGCCACCTACTCAGCCCCGTTGTACCTCACCGCCACTCTCTACGTAGACGACGAGCCGTACGTCACCGAGAGCTTCTATATTGGAGAATTGCCCATAATGGTTAAGTCTAAGAGGTGTAACTTGACCCGGCTGAAGCCCAGTGAATACGTCAAGAGGTTTGAAGATATGCAGGACTTCGGCGGCTACTTCATAATCAACGGCAGCGAGCGCGTGATTATTTCGCAGGAGGATTTAGTGGCTGACAGGCCCATCTACGACAAGGGCGACAAGCCGTCGGCCAAATACCTAGCCAAGACCATCTCCACGGGCATAGGCTACAGAAGCACGCTTACTGTGGAGCTGAGCAGAGACGGCGTGATATACGCCACGCTTTCGGCCATGCCTGTGAAGATACCCTTCCCCATATATATGAAGGCGCTTGGCCTGGAGACAGACGAAGACGTGGTTAAGGCGGTGTCGGACGATCCGGAGATTCAGAAGGAGCTTCTGCCCTCTCTCATCGCCGCCAACCAAATCGCAATAACTAGAGAAGATGCGTTGGACTACATAGGCGGCAAGGTGGCGGTGGGCCAGCCTAAGCCTATTAGGATTGAGCGGGCTCTCCAGCTGTTGGATAGGTACTTCCTGCCGCATCTAGGCACCACGGTTCCCGACGAGAAGAGGCAACAGGAGATTAGGCTTAAGAAGGCGCTCATGTTGGGCCAGATAGTTAAGGGGCTTGTGGAGCTTCAGCTGGGCAGGAGGAAGCCTGACGACAAGGACCACGTGGCTAACAAGAGGGTTAGGCTAGTCGGCGACTTGATGACTCAGCTCTTCCGCACAGTCTTTAAACAGTTTCTACAGGAGCTTAAGAGCCAGCTGGAGAAGTACTACGCCCGTGGCCGAATTCCACATATCCAGACTATCGTGAGGCCTGACATAATCACGGAGCGCGTGAGACAGGCGCTGGCCACGGGCAACTGGGTCGGCGGCAAGACCGGCGTGTCGCAGATACTCGACCGCACCAACTATCTGTCCACCTTGAGTTATCTACGACGCGTCGTCTCGTCGCTTTCAAGGACACAACCGCATTTCGAGGCCCGTGACCTCCACCCGACGCAGTGGGGCAGGCTCTGCGCGGTGGAGACGCCGGAGGGTCAGAACGTGGGTCTTGTGAAGAATTTGGCCCTTCTCGCCGAGATTACCACCGGCGTAGACGAGGAAGATGTGGAGCAACTGCTTCTAAATCTCGGCGTGGTGCCGGTTCTTAAGGCTAGGGAGGAGGGTGTGGGCGGCGCCGAGGTTTATCTCAACGGGAGGCTCATAGGCATACATCCCAATCCCGAGGAGTTGGTAAAGGCTGTCAGAGGCTTGAGGAGGCAGGGGAAGATCAGCGATGAGATAAACATCGCGTTGTTAAACGGATCTATCTATGTCAACTGCGACGGTGGCCGTATTAGAAGACCTCTTCTCGTTGTTGAAGACGGGAAGCTTAAGTTGACCAAGGAAATTGTGGAAAAAGTTAAAAGAGGCGACTTGACGTGGGATGACTTAGTGAAGATGGGGGTCGTGGAGTACCTAGACGCAGACGAGGAGGAGAACGCCCACATCGCCGTGGATCCCACCGGCGACTTGAGCGGCTACACCCATGTGGAGATCATACCGTCCTCCATACTTGGGGCCATTGCGTCGATAATTCCATATCTTGAACACAACCAGTCGCCGCGTAATCAATACGAGGCGGCGATGGCGAAGCAGTCTCTCGGCCTGCCTCAGTCTAACTTCCTCTACAAGCTGGACTCCCGCGGCCATATGCTCTACTACCCAGAGAGGCCGATTGTGACGACGCGGGGTCTGGAGCTGGTGGGCTACTCCAAGAGGCCGGCGGGTCAAAACGCCGTGGTTGCCCTCTTGACCTACACCGGCTACAACATAGAAGATGCTGTTATCTTAAACAAGGCCTCTGTGGAGCGTGGTATGTTTAGGAGCGTGTTTTATCGTACTTACGAGACAGAGGAGCAGAAGTATCCGGGCGGCGAGGAGGATAGGATTGAGATACCTGATAGCTCTGTGAAGGGGTATAGGGGGCCTGAGGCCTATAGTCACCTTGATGAAGATGGCATTGCGCCGCCTGAGGTCTATGTGAGCAGTAACGAAGTTATTATTGGCAAGACTTCGCCGCCGAGGTTCTACACGACGCTTGAGGCCGAGCGTATCTTAAAAGAGAGGAGAGACGCCTCAGTCGCCGTGAGACGCGGTGAGAAGGGGATTGTGGATAGAGTCATCATCACAGAGTCGCCGGAGGGCAACAGGTTGGTTAAGGTGAGGCTGAGAGAGCTGAGGATTCCGGAGCTCGGCGATAAGTTCGCGTCGCGTCACGGCCAGAAGGGCGTTGTGGGCATGTTGTTGAGACAGGAGGACATGCCGTTTACTGAGGAGGGCATCGTGCCGGACATAATAGTGAATCCACACGCCCTGCCGTCTCGTATGACTGTGGCACAACTGCTCGAGAGCATGGCAGGAAAGGTGGGGGCCTCCACAGGTCAGCTGGTGGATGCCACACCCTTTGAGGGCGTCAAGGAGGAGGACCTACGGCGGCTTCTTCTCAAGCTTGGCTATAAGTGGGACGGGAAGGAGGTCATGTACAGCGGCATGACCGGCGAGAGACTTGTGGCAGATATCTTTATAGGGGTTGTATACTATCAGAAGCTTCACCACATGGTGGCCGATAAGATACACGCCAGGGCTAGAGGCCCAGTGCAAATACTCACCAGGCAACCCACTGAGGGGCGTTCGCGCGAGGGAGGGCTGAGGCTTGGCGAGATGGAGAGAGACGTATTGATTGCACACGGCGCCTCTGCCCTGCTGTACGAGAGGATGGTGGAGTCGAGCGATAAGTATGTGATGTACGTCTGCGAGCTCTGTGGCTTGCCTGCTTATCTAGACGCAAAGACGAACAGGCCGAAGTGTCCTATACACGGAGACGCGGGACAATTCGCAAAGGTGGTTGTGCCCTATGCGTTTAAACTGCTTCTTCAGGAGCTTATAGCATTGGGTATATACCCCAAGCTGGAGCTGTCTGAGGTTTTGGATTAAACTTTATATATATACCCGTATCTAACGCCGTGTCGTTAAGGGAGGAACTTGATACTGTCCCCCGAAAGGTTGTGAAATCTATCAAGTTCGGTGTCCTCAGTCCAGAGATTATTAGGAAGTACTCCGTGATGGAGGTCACAACCTCTGAAGTTTACGACGAGGGAGGCCTCCCCGTGAGAGGCGGTATTGCGGACCGTAGGCTCGGCGTCGCTGAACCTGGTGCTCGGTGTGAAACTTGCGGCCAGACGCATGACGTGTGTCCAGGTCATTTTGGCCACATCGAGTTGGTTAAGCCTGTCGTACATGTGGAGTTCGCCCGGATTATTTACGACGTGTTGAGGGCCACATGTCCTAATTGCGGCCGAATCATGTTGAAAGACGAGGAGATCAAGCGGTATAGAGAGAGACTTACGAGGCTTAAGGGGCGGTGGAGGCTCCTCGCCATGAATCTCCACGAGAAAATCCGTAAAAAAGCCTCCGAGAGGATGACTTGTCCGCATTGTGGATACAAGAGGAATAAGATAAGGTTTGAGAGACCTTACTACTTCTACGAGGAGACTGAAAGCGGCGCCTTGGTGAAGCTTGACCCGGAGGTGTTGAGAGATAGGTTGGCTAAAGTGCCGGGGGAGGATTTAGAGCTTTTGGGCTTTAATCCGTCTCTCGCTAGGCCTGAGTGGGCTATATTGAAGGTTCTGCCTGTGCCGCCGCCTCACGTCAGGCCATCTATACAGCTTGAAACTGGCATAAGGTCTGAGGACGACCTCACTCACAAACTTGTCGATATTATCCGTATGAATGAGAAGTTGAAAATAGCTATTGAAACCGGCGCCCCGACTAATGTCGTTGATAACTTGTGGGATTTATTACAGTACCATGTCGCCACCTACTTCGACAACGAGCTCCCCGGTATTCCTGTGGCTAAGCACAGAGGGGGAAGGCCACTTAAGGGCATTGCTCAGAGGCTTAAGGGGAAGGAGGGGAGGTTTAGAGGGTCTCTTTCTGGTAAGCGTGTAAACTTCTCTGCGCGCACCGTAGTTAGTCCAGATCCCCATATAAGCATCAACGAGGTAGGTGTTCCAGTGGACATAGCCAAAGTGTTGACAGTGCCGGAAAGAGTAACGACGTGGAATGTAGATGTTTTACGTGAATACGTCATAAGAGGGCCGGAGACTTGGCCCGGCGCCAACTACGTCGTGACGCCGGAGGGCAGAAGAATAGATCTGCGCTACGTGAAAGATAGGAAGGCGCTGGCAGACAGGCTTGCGCCTGGCTGGATCGTAGAGAGACATCTGCGAGATGGCGACATTGTGTTGTTTAACCGTCAACCGAGTCTCCACAGAGTTTCTATGATGGGGCATCTCGTCAAGGTGTTGCCAGGGAGGACGTTTAGACTTCACCTAGCAGTCTGTCCGCCTTACAACGCAGACTTCGACGGTGACGAGATGAACCTCCACGTGCCTCAGACAGAGGAGGCGCGGGCCGAGGCCCGCACCTTGATGCTTGTGGAGAAGCACATAATTACGCCGCGTTACGGCGGCGCCATAATAGGCGCGCGGCAGGACTACATCATAGGCGCCTACCTCCTCTCCCGGAAAGACACTTTCCTCACCAAGAAGGAGGTGGCCTTTCTGCTGGGGGCCGGAAAGTCTGCAGAGGACCCGCCGGAGCCTGCTATTCTGCATCCAGTAGAGCTGTGGACCGGCAAGCAGATTATTTCACATTTCTTGCCAAAGGATCTCAACTGGGTTCAGCCGACGGCGTTTAAGAGCAAATGTCAAGATGCGTATAAGTGCTTCGGCGATGAGTGGATCATAGTGATAAACGGCAACCTCGTAAAGGGAGTGCTGGACAAGAAGTCTATAGGCGCCGAGCAGGTGGATTCCCTCTGGCATAGAATCGCCCGTGACTACCCGCCGGAGGTGGCTAGACAGTGGCTCGACTCCTCTCTAAGGCTGTTTCTCAGGTTCCTGGACCTCAGAGGATTCACCTTCGGCATGGACTCTGTGTATCTGCCGCCTGAGGCTTACAGCGAGTTGGACAAGTTGATAGAGGAGAGTTTAAAGAAGGTAGACGAGTTGATCGCAGAGTTTAGAGAGGGCCGTCTTGAGGCCATGCCCGGTTTCACAGTGGAGGAGACCTTTGAAAATAAAGTTACCGAGATATTGTCTAGAGTGCGTGAAGATGCGGCAACTGTGGTGGAGAGATACGTACGCAAAGACGCCGAAGGTTATGTCATGGCTAAGACCGGCGCCCGGGGCAGTATTGTGAATATAGTCCAGATGGTGGCGACGCTAGGTCAGCAGACTATAAGAGGCGAGCGTATTAGACGTGGCTATAGGACTCGCACTCTGCCGCACTTCCCCGTAGGCGACATAGGCCCCTATGCTGGCGGCTTCGTGCGGA